>CALVCR010000025.1 GCA_944326125.1 Candidatus Gastranaerophilales bacterium
TAGAAAACAAACTCTATACTTTACCTGAATCTGTAGACAATGAGATTGCTTCTCTTAAACTTGAATCTATGGGAATTCAGATTGATACACTGACTCCCGAACAAGAAGAATATTTAAATAGTTGGAAGTTATAAAAATAAGGGGCTTTTAAAAAGCCCCTTATTTTTTAATGTTTGTTTCGTTCTTCTTTTATAGATTCTATAATAATATTTCTGGCCTCTTTTGCTTCATCATGAGTCAGCGGAGGAACTCCTTTTAACGGGTAGGCAATTCCAAGGTTTTCGTATTTTGGAACGGCCATATCATGGTATGGAAGTACATCGAGAGCCTTTATATTATGTAATTCTGCTAAAAACTGGCCCAATCTTTTTAAGTATTCTTCCTTAAACGTTATACCAGGAACTACAACATGTCGAATCCAGACAGGTTTATTGATTTCTGAGAGATATCTTGCAAAGTCCAGAATATTTTTGTTTGAATGTTTGGTGAGTTTTATGTGTTCTTCATCATCAATATGTTTGATATCCAAGAGCACAAGATCGGTGTATTTTAAGAGCTCATCAACTTTTTCTGTATTTTCTCTGTTAAAAAATATACCTGAGGTATCTAGAGCTGTGTGTATTCCTTTTTCGTAGAATGCTTTAAATAAAGCTGTGACAAATTCCATCTGTGCCATAGGTTCTCCGCCGGTTACCGTAAGTCCGCCGCCGCAGAATTCTTTTACGCCTTCGTATTGTTCCAGAATTTCTTCTACGCTCATTTTTTGGTTTTCTTTAAAATCCCAACTATCCGGATTATGGCAGTATTGGCATCTTAGAGGACATCCCTGAGTGAATACTACAAATCGTATTCCGGGACCGTCGACTGTGCCGCAGCTTTCGATTGAATGTATATTTCCATATATTTCGGTCATAAGTGTTTACTCCTCTTTTAACTATATTTTACTATAAAAATATATCATTATCCGCATCATTTTATATAAAATGATGTATTAATTTTACCGGGGCTAATGCCGCCCCATGCCCTGCACCATATTTCTTTCTTTTATTGCGAAGCAAAAGAAAGAAATATGGAAAAGAAAGAAAACAACGCATTGCTGCATTTTTCTACCGAAAAATGCCCGGAACTCCCTCTCCTAAGAGGAGAGCGAATTTTCGGTAGGGTGAAGCGAAGCGGAACCCGTAAGGTGTCGGGAAGCTGAGAACTTTCCGACACCCCGAATAATTCAAGACAGGGTTGGGGTGAGGTGGCAGTTAAACACACCGCTTTATGTAAAATGATGTGTTAATCAGCTTGTGCGGATTCAAATGAAAGAGAAGCATGATAAGAACTTCTGACAAGAGGTCCGATCTGGTAATTAGGTATTCCGACCCTTCCGGCAAGTCTTTTTAATTCTTCAAACTCTTCTAACGTGTAATACTTTACAACTTCAAGATGCTGCTTGGAAGGCTGAATATACTGACCTATTGTTACAATATCGACTCCGGCTTCTTTTAAATCGACCAAAGTCCTTTCAATATCATTTACCCCTTCATTTACCCCTTCATTTACCCCCTCATTTACCCCCTCGCCTAAACCTACCATAAATCCTGATTTCGTAACAATATCGGAATTATCTTTAACATACTTCAAAACTTCCAGCGAGGTGTCATAATTTCCCTGAGGTCTGGCTGTTTTAAATATTGAACGAACAGTTTCAATATTGTGGTTAAATACATCCGGATGTGCTTCAATAATCGTATTAAGAGCATCCTTATTCCCTTTAAAATCAGGAGTAAGAATCTCAATTTTAGCATCCGAGATTTTGCGTATTTCTTCAATACACTTTTTGAAATGTTCTGCACCGCCGTCAGGCAAATCGTCTCGGGTAACTGATGTTATAACCGCAAATTTTAATCCGAGTTCCTTAACAGCTTCTGCAACATGTTTCGGCTCTTCCGGATCAAGCGGCAGCGGTTTTGCCGGAGAAATATTACAGTATCTACAGTTTCTTGTGCAGACATTTCCCATAATCAGAAAAGTTGCGGTATTACAGGCATAGCACTCACTCTTATTCGGACACCTCGCTCCTTCGCAAACCGTATTAAGATGTTTGTCTTTAAGAATATGTCTTACGGTTTTTGTCTTTTCGGTATCAATTATAGGTCTTTTTAAATATTCCGGAAGTCTGGGCATTTTAAGTATAACTCTCCTCTTTTACAGTAATCGGCATATAAACTTTTACACAAAAACCGCATTCTTCGTTTGAATAAAGCCGGATTTCTCCGTCCATTGCTTCAACAAGACCTTTTACGATAAATAATCCCAGCCCTGTTCCTCTGGTTGTTCTTGTAGTTTTATCGTCCACACGGGTAAACTTATCAAAAAGGGTTTTTAATTTTTCTCTTGGAATAATGTCATAATCATTTTTAACACTTATTACCGCTCTGTTATTTTTTATCTCCGCATCCAGAATTATAGGTGAATCTTCTTTGGCGTATTTGATTGCATTTTCAATAAGGTTTACAAAAACCTGTTCAATCCTGTCACTATCGGCCAGAATTTCAATATCACAATTTTCAATATTGTTAATTATTTCTTTATTCTGGTCATTTTTTACAAGCATTATTGAATTTTCAATAACGGAATTGAGCAGTACAGGCTTTAAGTTAAAATTAAGCCTTGCCCCTTCAATATCGGGGATAACAAGCAGGTCTTCAATCATTCTTTTTAATCTTTCGGATTGTTTTTTAATGATTTTCAAGGATTTTTGTTTGGTTTCTTCATCAATTTCAATATCCTGTCTCAAAAGTCTTGAGGTATAGCCTTGAATACTTGTGAGCGGGGTTCTGAGTTCATGGCTCACCGTATCAATCATATTTGAACGGAATTCGTTTAATTGTTTAAGTTCCTTGTTCTTTTTCTTTAATTGAATATAGGATTTGTGAATTTGATTTACCATTCTGTTGAATTCATTACCTAAAAAGATAATTTCAAAAGGGGTAAATATATTTGTTAAAAGTCTTATTCGGCGCTCATAATTTCCTTTAGAAATAGCAATAATCGCTTTAAATAATTGTCTTATATTTATATAAAGGTATGAAGTATAGAGTCCGACTACAAAAAATACTACCAAAACGGTTATAATAATGGAGAGTATAATTTTGTCTCTGTTATAGTCTATAGTGTGTCTTGTAACATCCTCGGTTGTATTAACAATAATTGTGACATCGGGATCGGTTTTTTTCAGGTAAACAAGAGGCTGGTTTTTAATGTCGCCATATATTACCGGTTTATCTTCTTCAAGTGTCTCCGGAAGCTGATTTAAACTTTCTTTAAAAATGTCCTCCGTATAGTTAATAGCGGTTAAAAGTCTTTTATCTTTACCTTGAAGTACGTATACTTGCCTTTTGTCCTGACTTACTGTTTTAAATATTTTTTCTTTTAAGTCTTTAATATCTAAAACGGCAACAAGATAATCACCGTCATCAAGTTTTTTATCAAAAACAACATAATTATCTTTCAAATCATATGCAGTATTGTACATATCAAGTTCTGCTGGCGGAACAATTTTCAGAATCTTATAAAACGAAAGGTTTTGTTTTGCATGATTTAAATATTCTTCATCCATCTGCGGGGAATTGTAGTAATCGAGAGTTGTTGCTATTTGATCAAGCTGGTTATTTACTGCACTTGTAAAAATATCAACTTCTTCTGATACAATATTAGCAATCATAACAGCAGCAGACCTAAGCTGTGCTCTGTTTGACTGCTGGTTTACGTTATTAATGATAATCCCGGAAATTGACATAGGAATAATTACCGCAAAAAATATTACGATAATAATTTGTTCTGCAATTTTTAGATGTCTTTTGCTGAAAAATTTTGCCATTCTATTCCCCGAAAGGAGTTAATTTGTAGCCGACGTTTGTGACCGTGTGAAGGTATTTAGGATTCTTAGGATCAGGTTCAATTTTATTTCTGAGCCCGCCTACGTGAACTCTGAGCATTCTTACGTCTTCATCACTGTCATATCCCCAGACTTCTTCTAAAAGAGTTGCAAGGGTTACAGCCTTATTAAAGTGCTGGGTAAGACAATATAAGATTTCAAATTCTGTTGGAGTGAGTTTTACCCTTTTGTTAAGAATAATGGCTTCCAGAGAATCCGGTAAAATTTCGATATCTCCTACATCCAGAATCTCTGTGGAGCCCAGGTTCTCAACCTGAGGTTGATTTCTGCGCAAGAGTACACGGATTCTTAATAAAACTTCCTGTACATCAAACGGTTTTACCAGATAATCATCAGCTCCGCTGTCAAAACCGCTTGTTTTATCTCCAATAGTTCCTTTTGCGGTCAGCATGAGAATCGGAACATTAATTTTTGCCTGACGTATGTTTTTACAGACATCAAAACCGTTCATCTTAGGCATCATAACATCAAGCAAAATAAGGTCATACTTGTTATTAAGAGCTTTATTTAAACCTTCCATCCCGTCGGATGCGGTATCAACAAAATATCCGCTTGAAGCGATATCAAACTCTAATAAATCACGAATTTCCGTGTCATCATCTACAATAAGAATTCTTTTCTTTTCGCTCATTTATACCCCTTTTCGAGTTGGTCCGGTATGCCAGACTTATACTTTATTTTAGTGAAAATTTAACAGTTTTACAAGTCTAAAATTTCCCGTTCCAAAATTTTCTTAATCCTGCATCCAGAGGGGCTTCCTGTTTGAACAGGCTAAATCCTCTACGGGACTCATAAGGGCTTTTATGTATAAAATTGTTCTGCGGAGTCAGATTATTTCTATCAAGAGATTCTATAAGTCTCTTGGAAAAATCACATCCTACGGCTTCCATCGGATTTTCGGCTGCGTAATCACAAATTTGTTTCAGCATATTGTCATATTGGGAATGAAATTTTTTAAGATAGGATGGTGAAAATGCTTTTTGAATGTTTTTTACTAGGTTTTCACCGCCGAGTTTTTGAAGCATGTTATTCAGATGTATGCAGTGGGTAAATTCATGCAGAAAAGTCTCCAGAAAAAAGTTTGTAGCTGAATTACGTTCACTGTATGACATATCTGAAATTGAATCCAGACAGTTCCAGATGGTATTTTCGTTTCCGGTTTGAAATTCGCTAAAGCTGTTGAAAAAAATAACTCTCTCCGGAACAACAGCATTACCGATATTGCCCATATAGAGTTTTGAAGGCGCTGTGTTGCAAAAGCCCGGAGAATTTTTATCTGAAATCCTTAAATTGTTAAAATCTTCTACATATATAGCTTTTGGCAGAGCAAGGTTAAGGTTAAATTTTTTATTTAGCGCCTGAATAATTTCCAGACTTTTAAGCGAGCACCATGCTATTACTTTATTGTTTTTAAAATCGGTAGCAATACCGGTTTTGGCAAATTCGTTTGAAATTTTTGAAATATCGCAGCCGGAAATCTCAGTTTTCATCTTAGAAGTGAGACCTGAGCGGAAATTTATATTACTTTGATTGGACTGAATTTTCATAGGGTTATTTATTTAAAACACAAAAATAAAAATTTTGCTTGATGTTTAGTTTTGTAAAGCACACAAATCCCCGATTTTACTCACTTAGTATAAGATTTCTCCAACTAAAGTATAAAATTTGAAAAAATCATTAAAGTTTTGAAAAATTTTGCCGTTATATAGAATATAAGAAGTTCTATGTAGGAAGGAAACGGTATGACAGATAAAGAAGAAATGGGAGCATCACTCTTTTCAAGAACACTGGATATTATGGAAAATGATCCGCTTGAAGAATTCTTCGCTCTCAATATGGGTGATTTTGTATCCGAATACCTGATTTCAGAAGAGTTAGCTAATAAAATCGGCAAGGATGTTAAAGATAAAACCACAAGATTAAAATCCCAGCTCAAAGAACTGGTTTCCATATATTCATTGAATAATACTCTTTGCGTGCTTGGATTTGATTCTCAGGATGAGTATGTGGTCTATAATTCTATTGCTAAAACTCTTACTCAAATTCTTGATGTTGATGCCTGCCATATCTATCTTACGAACGAATTTACACGTGGTTTGAACTTCGATGACAAATTTTTAGGCCTTGTGGGTTCTTCAATAGATTTTGATGAAGATATTTATGCTAAAAAACTCGGTTACTCCAAAGATGATAAATCAATTGTAGTAAAAGCTTTTAATACTTTAGAAAAAGTTCAAATTAAGAATGTAAGTGAAATTGATAATTTTATTCCCAAATATGAACTCAGAGAGTTTGATGTTAAATCTCTAGCCGTTGTTCCTATGCACAATAATGCTTACGTTGTAGGTGTAATAGTTATTGAAAACTATAAAGAAAAAACAATAAAAAAAGCATATATGAACCTTTTAGAAACAATCGCAAGACTTTTCGGAACATCTATGCATCTTCAAAAAACAATTGAAACCGTTGAAGAATTAATCAATGATGAGGGAGTTTTACCGGAAGAACTTCAGCATATGAGAGCTGAACTTACCGCCCTTATCGGTGATTTAGGCACACAGCAGCA
>CALVCR010000026.1 GCA_944326125.1 Candidatus Gastranaerophilales bacterium
AAGAAGCCGGAGATTCTAAAGCACAGTTAAAGAAAGCTGCAGTAGAATTTGAGTCAATCTTTATAACAAAAATGCTCTCTGAAATGGATAAAACAGTTGATAGAGAAGGCGGAATTTTTGGAGAAAAATCTCCTTACGAAGATACGTTTAAATCAGTAGTTTATCAACAAATGGGGCACGATCTTGCAAGTAATCCGAGAACTACATTCGGCCTTGCAGATCAAATCTACAGGCAAATGGAAAAGTATGTGGGTTCGTGAATCGTAAGCAGTGACTCGTGAATTGAAAATGGATTATAACAAGGCGGGATGAGTTCTGCCACAATATACCGGAAAAGATAGAAAAGGAAAAAATATGATATCATCAGTAGGCGAAAATAATCAGGTACAGCGGTTTAGTGCAGTGAATGCTTTCAGAACAACAGCTTCTCAGCTTAAACCGAAGCAGGAAGTTGAAGAAAACGTTGTGGAAGATAAATCCGCAAAGGCTGCGCCGAAAAACATTCTTGAAAGAATTGATGTAAATGAACTCCGCGAATGTGCCAAATATGTAGGTGAATTCAATATTTCGGATGATGACATAAAATACGGTCTAATGTATGGTAGAAGTGTAATTGCCGAATATTTGGCATAATTTGGGGCTAAAGAGGTTAGAAATATGAAAAAAGTATTAGTATCAATTGCTATATTAATGATGGCGACATTATCAGTTAATGCGGAATCTCTTTTTACTTTGAGTGCCACTCAGCACTATACGGGAACTCCGCGTTCGCTATTTGGCGGTGTACAAGCACGTCAGGTCGGGGATTTGATTTCTATTATCATGGAAGAAAATATTTCCGTAAATGATAACCTTTCATATTCTTCCGAAAAATCATCTAATACGGTTGATACATTTACTTCTTTCTTTAATAGATGGTTTGGACTTTCTTTAGATGGTTCTGACGGATACGGCGGTACTAACGAAGTTTCTAACACCGCTAACGGTGCTCGTTCTATGACATTTGGCGATAGAATAGCTGTTCAGGTTGTTCAACAGCTTCCAAACGGGAATCTTTCCGTTCAAGGGAAAAAGACCCTTGTTAACGGAAATGAAAGAATGGATTTTATTGTAACCGGTGTTGTTGATCCTAGATGGCTTAACGAGGACGGGGAAGTCTATTCATACAATGTTTCTAACTTGCAATTTGCACTCTCAGGAAGAGGCGCAATCTCAAGAAACCAAAACGAAGGTATATTCAACAGATTTATCAGATATCTGTTCTAATAAAGGTGATAACAGTGATAAAAGAAAAGTTTAAAAGTTTAATAAAAGCTCTGGATAAAGAATTGGAGGCATATGCAAAGCTTAAGGTTCTGTTTGAAGAGAAAAAGGAATCTCTTAAAAAAGCAAAACCGGACGATCTCGGAGTTTTAGATAATCAAATACTGGCTGTTCATAATTCGATTACTAAGCTTAATGAGGTAAGAAAAACCATAGGTGCTGAACTTATTGATGAAAATGCCTGTATGTCGCAATTTATCAAGCTTGCAGAGGAACAAGCTCCTGAATTCGTTGAGCCTTTAAAGGAAAGAAAAGTAAAGATTTGTAACAATTTTGATGAATTAGTGTTACTAAATAACCAAAATGTGGAATTATTAAAACATGGCATCATAATTTCTAACAAGATGTTGGAGACGATTATTGATGCGTTCGCTCCTCAAGGATGTAATTATAACGGAGCAGGCAAGACAGACACACATGATATTGACATGTGGACAATCAATGAACAAATTTAACGAGGTACGAAATGGTCAGTTTATTCTCATCATTGAACATCGCATCAAATGCGCTTTCCGTAAATGAATCCGCAATCAGTGTTGTTTCGCACAACGTTGCAAACATGAACACTGAAGGTTATTCAAAACAAAAAGTCAATCTTGTTACAAGAAACATTGCAGGGGCAATTGGAGATAACGTAGAAAATCAAATCCGAGCTAATGGCGGGGTTATGATTGCTAATGTAATGCGTTATACAGATGAGTATTTAAATAATTATTACAGAGATCAGAATTCTATTCTGAAAGGGTATGAACAACAGCTCGGCAATCTTGATGATTTGGCTGAAATTCTGAATGACCTTGAAGGTACCGGAGTTGATGCTGCACTTTCAGATTTTTATGAAGCATTAAATAACTTAAATGAATATCCGGCAAGTTCTACGGCCAGAATTAATTTTATTGAAACTGCAAAAACATTGACTTCGGTGATGAATTCAAAGAGTGTGGAGCTTGAACAACTTACAAGTAATATATTGGGTGATGGTTCCAGTGAAGAAGCTCTTGAAAATTCACAAATATATGTTCAATATGAAGCATTTAATGATAAGCTTACAGAATTAGCCGCTATCAATGAAGCTCTGCAAAAGACTCAAACCGGTACTCTTGAAGCTAATAACCTCCTTGACAAAAGAGATTTGATTCTCAATGAGATATCAGAGTTTGTTGATATTAGTATTAATGAAAAGTCAAATGGATCAGTTGATTTGTATGTTGGAGGCACCCGTCTTGTTAAAGGCGCTACGGTAGTTGGAGAACTTGATATTCAAACTGCTAAATCATACTGTGAGGCTAATGGTATTGTATATCCTGATGATTGGGATGGTGAAGCTGCTGTTATAAGTATTATTGATCCTTCTCAAGAAAATAAAGTTGTTGTTTCAAATGCTAATGAATTGATACAAGAAGGTTCTCTTGGCGCTATGATTCATTCTGCGGATCTTAGTGATGATACTATGAATGCAGGGAAAGTTCTGGATAGCCTTAATACTCTGGCTCAAGCTATAGCAGATGTATTTAATGATTTGAATACAAGAGAGGGAGCTTATTGTATAAATCCTGATGACACCGGAAAGTTAATTGCAACAAACGAGGACAATTTAATATTTGTTGGTGCTGACGGTACAGGAGACGGTATTACAGCCGGCAATATTACAATCAATTCTGATCTTCTAACGGATGACGGCTGCTGGAATATTTCTTGCGCATATTTTGATGATCCGGCTAATTTTGATGAGAATGCTGTAGGTAATGCTCAGAACGTGGCCGATATGCTTGGCACAAGAAATCAAAAGCTTGATGCATTGAATGGCATGTCTCTTGAAGACTTTTACACGGGACTTGTAGGGAAAGTCGCTTCTGCAGGAAGCAGTTTACAAACACTGTATGACACACAGTCTGATGTTGTAGATTCCATAAAGAATCAGATACTTTCTGTTAGCAGTGTTGACTTGAATGAAGAACTTGTGGATTTGGTTAAATACCAGACAGCTTATTCTGCAGCTGCACAGGTGTTTAATACTTGCAATTCTTGTCTTGATACTTTAATGAGCTTGGGAGGTTAATATGGTAAATAGAATTACTTCTTCTTCAAGATACGCTCTCTTAGTTGCAGATATGCAGCAAAGTTTGCTTAATTATAACAGATTAACCGCTCAACTTTCTTCAGGTTCTAAACTTCAAAGCATTACTGATGATCCTATTGCTGCCGTTAATGTACTTAATACAAACAGACAGCTCGGTCAGATTGATACATTTACTCAAAATGCGGAAATGGCAGCTTCTGAACTAAGTGCTCTTGATGATTTAATGTCTCTTGCAACCGGATATCTTTCAACTGCCTGGGATAAAGCGGTTCAAGCAAATAACCAAACATACGGTAATGATTCTCTTGAAGCTTTAAAAGTCGAAATTGATGAAATAGTTAAAACAATGGTAGATCTGGCTAATACAGAATATAATGATAATTATATTTTTGGTGGAGCTAATACTAAAACACTTCCATATACTTTAGATGAAAATGGCAATGTTATTTATAATGGGACTCCGCAGGATAACCCTGATTACATACGACAGACAGAAGTCGCAGATGGAGTTTTTGAGGTTATTAATACAACAGGGGACAAAGTTTTCGGCTGGTATGAAAAATCTCAGGAACAAACTGCAGACGGCAATAATGTATTTTTAGATGCGGATGGCAACAGGGTTATTGAAACAATTGATCCTAATACTCAAATTGCTACTTATGCTTACGAAGACGGCAGAACATATAATGGAGATCCTGATGATCTCACTGCTTCAATGACTGAAAGTTATTCCGGAGTCTTTGGTGCACTTAAAGTTTTAAGTAATTCTATTCAGATGGTTCTTGATGGTGATACGGAAGAAGGGTATGAATTGATGAATTCTACCTTAGATATGTTTGCAGATTCTTTGGATACTATTTCCCAGGAACAAACTAAATTCGGTGGTGTTGCCAATCGTCTTGATATGACTCTTTCCACTTTGGATACAAGTAATACCAATCTTACATCATATCTTTCTCAATTAAATGATATTGATTATCCGGAAGCAATTACTCAGTGGATGCAAGCACAATATGCATATCAGGCAAGTATGCAGGTTGCTGCATCAACAATGAACTTAAGCTTATTAAACTATATGCAATAACCAAAAATACTCACTCCTCACGGATGAAGAGTGGGTATTTGATTCAAAAATAGTCTACAATTTTAATATACTTACCATTTTTAAGGACGTGTTGTCGTCCTTTTTTCTTTTTATTATTACAAAATGATGCAGCCTCAGCTCCCTCGCGCAACTCGCAAAAAGCAAGTTCTCGCTCTGTCGTTAAGCTAATAAAAAAGAGTCCTGTAAGGACTCTTTTTTATTAGCGGAAGACGAGACTCGAACTCGCGACAGTCTGCTTGGAAGGCAGATACTCTACCAACTGAGCTACTTCCGCATTTGATATATTAACTTTTCAATTTGTTCAGTTGGTAGAGTCTATATCTTAGATACGTTCGGCTCTACCGCCTAAACCTTTTTGCTTTCATAGTCAGAGCCTCACTGGGGCAACTGAGCTACTTCCGCACCCGATATATTAACTTTTCAATTTGGTTCGGCTCTGCCGCCTGAACTATTTTAACTTTATCCCAAACAAAATTATTTTTCAAGCCCTTATTGAGCTTTTGCTGGGCTTGCCGGCAGGCTTGGTTTACCCATCGGAAGATCTATTGCGGTACTGTAGCAGATGTTTCTTCCGGTGCTGTATGTGCGTATAACCTTAAGCTTAAAGTTGATAATAATATCTTTTTATCTTTTTCGTATGGTTTTACGGAAAGGTTATTGATTTTTATATAATACGGATATTGATATACATCCTGAATAAGCTTGCCAAGATTAACATAATTTGATACAAGTTCCATATTAACATCACATACAAAATATACGTCTTTACCAAATTTAACAAAGGCATCAGTATCAGGATTCGGGGTATAATCAATAGATTTAATTTTTACGGAATTGGCATGAACCATCTCTACAATATCGCTGTATAGAGTGAAAAATAATGTATCATTTCCCAAGTCAGCTTCTAAAGGATAATAAATTTTTTTCTGAGATGTCATTATAGAGCTTTTGATCTTTTGGATTTTACTTTGTACAATTTTAAGTTTTGATTCCAGACCCGCAAGATCTTTTTCTGACTTTTCAATTTTAGCCTGAGAACTTTTTATTTGATCTATCCCCGGAACAATTATTTTGTAACTTATGAAAAAAAACGCAATAACTGCTGCTGCAAGAGCAAATACACCATAATATCTTCTGTACTTTTCCATTTATTAGTCCTTTTAATTAAAGTTTTATTCAATATCGTCTATATCAGGCAGCTCAGAAAGTTTAGAAGAACCCTTCTTTCCTGCTTTAGATTTATCATTTTTCTTATTTTTGTCTTTAGAAATATTTTCCTGTTGTATTTCAGGCGCATCTGAGATTTTGAACTGATAATAATCTGCATTCATAGATGTTAAAATTGAATCTGTATCAAAACTTTCACTATCAGATATTGCCTGTAAGTTAGAACCAATAGCGGCAAGACCTAATTTTTGAAGTTTTATCGGAGATTCGGGATCGTAATCTTTAATATTTCTAAAGAAGCTATATACACTTTCTAAATTATCGGCTTGACCTTCAATGGTTGTATTATCTCCCAGTTCTAAAGACGTAAGCCATAATTTTTTAGGAATTTCTGTTCCTACAATTGTAAAATATGTATAAATGTTTTTGTTATGCAGTAAGCCGATACGAATTTCGTCGCCTTCATCAAATAATTCAGCAGAAACGCTTTCGTTATCTTTTAAGAACTGATTAATGTCTGCAATTTTCTTATCAAGTTCAGCTATTTTTGCTTGTTGTTTTGATTTTACATTATTTATTACAGAAAATGCGATAATATTGATTACTAAGAAAATAGCAAACAGGCCTATAATTACCTTGATCATATTTTCTAATGACATTACAAGGCTTAAAGACCCAAATTTGAGAACCGGCGGCTGTTCCATAAGATAAACATCGCCGAGGCTCATGTTATATAAATTCAGACGTGCTGTGGAATTATCTCCAAAATCTCTGTTTATGGCAGCGCCTATAACATCTAAAGAAATTAAGTTTGCAACACTGTCATCTATACCTGCTGATACATCAAGGAACGGCGTTTTTGCAAAAGCATTTGCTTCCTGATGTATGATAGGTGCATTGTATTGAAGTTGTCCGGCTAAAACTTCGGCACTGATTATATTTGTTTTTGAAACAACACATAAGTATTGTGAAGGAAGATTTTTAAGTATCGGCTTGATTGTTCCCACGACGGTTGCATAGTTTTCGGCATCGCCTAAAACTTCTCCTATACTTACTTTTTCCTCAAAACAGTCAACATAATTCCGGCCTTGCATAGGAATTATTCGGCAGAAGCTATTATCTACAAGTAATAGAACCCAAGATGTACTAGGATTAACATCTACACGATCTTTGTAGATAAGCGAGTTTAAGGTAGAGTTTACAGAAGCATCTATTCCTGCAAGCTTATATCCTAAATCTTTTACCTGCATTGCAATTTCAATCAACATTATTTTTTGGGCTGCTGTATATGCAATTTTATTGAATTGAATTGTTGAATTAGGCAGTTTTACTGCATCAATAGCAGGATCTGCTTCTTTGAATATAGGATGTTCAAGAAGTTCTTCTTCAATAGCATTCGTTAATTGTTCTTCATTTAAAGATGCCGGATAATCTTTTACCTTAAATGTAATTGCCGGTAAATTAAGATATATTTCAGAACCCTTAGGGATTTGTAAATCAAATAACAAATCTTGTAAAGTTTCTTTAAATATATCTAAATCAGCAATTTCTTTACGGTTATTATCGTAATTCAACTGTCTTGAACCATATTTAAGGACAGTTTGAGATGCAAAATCTATTTGGGCAACTTCAAGCCCTATTTCCGGGGTAACGGACACCCCCACTGCGATATTCTTCTTAAATAAATCCATGCCTGTTTCTTCCTATTTTTTTTTATTGTACAATAAAACTTAATTTTTGTACACAGGGTAAATATATGAAGAATCTAGTAGAGAGAATAAGAGAACTAAAGAAAAAAAAGAATGCCATAATTTTAGCACACAGTTACCAGAATATTGAGATTGACGAAGTTGCGGATTTTGTCGGTGATTCATTATACTTAAGCCAGATGGCTAAAGCGACAGAAGCGGATATTATCGTGTTTGCCGGTGTTTACTTTATGGCGCAAACCGCAAAAATAATATCTCCGGAAAAGAAAGTTTTGCTTCCGAATCTTAATGCGGGATGTCTTATGGCGGACATGATTAACCTACACCAAATGATGGATTTTAAAAAATCCCACCCTAATATTCCGGTTGTTTGTTACATAAATTCTACAGCAGAAGTTAAAGCTGAGTGTGATATTTGTTGTACAAGTTCAAATGCTCTGGAGATTGTTAAAAGTTTAAACTCTCCAAAAGTACTTTTTGTTCCTGACGCCAATCTGGGCAAATGGGTTGAATCAAAGCTTGAAGGTGTCGAGGTTATTACATATGACGGAAATTGTCCGGTGCATAATAATATTACGATTACTGACATTGAAACCGCCCGGGTTAAATATCCGGATGCTAAAATCCTTATTCATCCGGAGTGTAAACCGGAAGTAAGTTCCCTTGGTGATTATATCGGAAGCACCAGCGGCATAATAGATTATGTTAAGAACAGTTCGGATAAGAAATTTGTAATCGTGACTGAAAAGGGTGTATATGACCGTTTACGACGTGACTATCCTGATAAAGAATTTGTTCTTATACGAGATAATATGCTTTGCGAAAGTATGAAACTTACTACGTTGGAAGAAATTCTTCATTCCCTGGAATATGAAGTGAATGAGATTACTCTTGATGAAAATGTAAGGCGCTTAAGTGCCGGTTGCATAGAAAGAATGTTGAAGGTGTCCCGATGACAGAAATTTCTTGCATATATGGAAAAAATTCGGTTATTGAAGCGCTTGAGTCCGGGAATCGGGAATTTAACAGAATATTAATTTCAAACACTGCAAGAGCCGATGAAAAGATAGAAAAAATAAAAGAGCTTGCGAAAAAATCGGGTATAGTTTTTCAGTTTGTTACAAAAGACAAACTGAATCAAATGGTTCCGGAAGCACGTCATCAAGGTGTTATAGCACAAGTTTCGCCTGTAAGATATGAAGAATTGGATGATTTTATAGAAAAAAATAACGGTAATCTTACGTCAGTTATTATTCTTGACGGGGTAGAAGATTCTCATAATCTCGGGGCGATAATACGTTCGGCTGTATGTGCCGGAGTAAAAGGTATTATTTTACCGTCAAGGCGCGGGGTTCTTGTTAACTCCACGGTCGAAAAAACAAGTGCAGGCGCAGTAAACAGTATATCAATTATTAAGGTTAATAGCCTTGTTAATGCGGTACAAAAGTTAAAGGAAAACAACTACTGGGTAATTGCATCGGATCATCATGCGGAAGATAATTATTACGATATTGATTATACAGATATGAATTTTGTTCTTATAATGGGAGCGGAGCATTCAGGTATATCAAAATCACTGCTTAAGCTTTCGGATTTTAGAGTTAAAATTCCAATGTTAACAAATTTTAATTCTTTAAATGTTTCGAATGCTGCTGCTATAATATTATTTGAGAGTGTAAGGCAGAAATTAACAACAAATTTGGGGAAATGAGGTTTATATGACTAAACGGGAAGAAAAACTCAATATAATGGTTGATGATATATCAGATGAAGGCGTTGATTTCAGTGCAATTGAGCCGGTTGAAGATCTGGATGATGAAAATATCTCAATTGAAGAACCGAAAACCCAGGAAAGTTTAAACTCCGTAAATTCTGATGATTCGGTGAGAATTTATCTGCAGCAAATAGGAAAGATTCCGCTTCTTTCTCCTGAAGAAGAATTAGAAGTTGCTAAGCAAATTTATGAAACAAAGAGTGAAATAGCAAGGAAAGTTCTTATTAATGCTAACTTGAGGCTTGTTGTAAGTATTGCAAAAAAATATATAGGCAGAGGCCTTTCTTTTCTGGATTTAATACAGGAAGGAAATATGGGGCTTATTAAAGCGACGGAAAAATTTGATTACACAAAAGGTTATAAATTCTCAACTTATGCAACCTGGTGGATTCAGCAGTCAATAACCAGAGCTATTGCGGATAAAGCCCGTATTATCAGGCTGCCGATTCACTTAATAGAATCAATTAATAAAATTAAAAAAGCAACGGTGGATTTAACAACGGAACTCGGACGAATTCCTGTTAAACAGGAGATTGCGGATAAACTCGGCATTTCTGTTTCTAAATTAACTTCAATTATTAAATCTACCCAGTCTACAATAAGTATTGATACTCCGACCGGGCAGAAAGATGATTCCAATAAAATTATTGATTATATTGTGGATGAATCAACTCTTGCGCCGGAGTCACTTGTATCTCAGGAAAGCCTTCTGGATGATATTAAAGGTATGCTGGAGCAGTTAAGTCCGAAAGAAAGAGATGTTCTTATTTTGCGTTTTGGTTTAAATAACGACGGAAATAAGAAAACTCTTGATGAAATCGGTACAATTTACGGTGTTTCCAGAGAAAGAATAAGACAGATAGAAAACAGGGCTATTTCTAAATTAAAAAAACTTTGTAAGAATAAAAATTTAACATCAGGATTAAGAAATTATTTTGGAGCATAGAATGGCTGATTTAGACAGAATTAATGAATTGGTTGGAAATAAAGAATTTGAAGAAGCGCTGCCCCTGGTGCTTGAAGGTCTGCGTGAAACACCTGATGATATGGAGCTTGTTAAAATTGCAGGGCTTACGAATGTTAATTTAAAGAAGTGGGGGCCTGCAAAAAACTATTTTGAAACGGTCGTTAAATTTCATCCTGATGATGCGACCTCCTGGTTTTATCTTGCAAATTGCTACGAAAAACTCGGGGACTTGGTGTCTGCAAAGAATGCATATATTACTGTAATAGAATTACGCAGTGAATATATGGAAGCTTATAAAAGTTTGTGTATTGCCTTAATAAAGCTGAATGAACCTCTTGAAGCTGTAAGATACGCGGAAGAGGCTCAAAAAGTAGATCAGGAAGATTACATTTATGATTTCATTATAGGCACATCCTATATGAAGAACAAGGATTTTGATAAAGCTCTTCCGGCACTTTTATCTGCTGCAGATAAAAGTCCTAATAATATCGGGACATATAACAGTCTCGGTACATGCTATATGGCTCTGGGACAGACCGATAATGCTATACATAGCTACGAAAAAGCTCTGGAACTCGGGCCGAAATTACCAATGGCATACTTTAATCTGGGCTCTGCTTATCAGATTAAACAAGAACATCAAAAAGCTGTTGAGTATTTGCAAAAAGCAGTTGAACTTGAAGAAGACGAGTCTTTTATAGCTGCCCTTGCAATGTCTGAAGTAAAGCTTAAAAAATATGAAGATGCGCTTAAGCACTATAAACAGCTCTCATTAATGTGTCCCGGCAAAGAAAATTATAAATACAATTTGATTACTTGCTATGAAGCATTGGGCGATATTCAAACTGCTATTAATATGCTTGAAAATCTTGTTTATGTTAATCCCAAGTTTGTGCTTCCGGCGCAAAAACTTGCAAGTTTGTATATTCAAACCAATCAACTTACTAAAGCAAAGGAAATTTATGACAACATCTTGTTGAAAAATAAACTTACAACAGAAATTATGCACCAGTATGCAATACTTTCTTCCAGCCTCTGTGATACCGATACAGCTGAGAAAATGTTGAAGAAAGTTATCCAGATGAATCCGGATATTCCTAAGGCGCATAAGGACTTGGCTATCATTTATCTCAATAAGAGACTGTTTGATTATGCCGAAGACGAATTTAAAACTGCTTTAAAACTTGCTCCGAACGATTTCGAAATCATTTTTGAATATGGAAACTTTTTGTATGCTATTTCAAAAAATACGGAAGCTGAAGCTTATTATCGTGAAGCACTTGAGCTTGAGCCGGATAATATTTTGGCTTTGACATTCAGAGCTCTTAATAATCTTGTAATGAACAAGCTGGATGAAGCTAAAGATTATATAATGCATGCAGTTAAAGTTGAACCTCATCATGAGTATGTTCAATTTTGTGCAGGAAGAATTCTTTATGCAAGAGGCGAGTATGAAGATGCAAAAAGATATTTAATAAGGGCAGTAGAGCAAAATCCGGATATAGAAACACAAAACACGCTTGCTCTTACATATTTTGCACTAGGGGATTATAATCAGGCTCTTAATATATTTAAAAATATTGATTCAAAACATCCGAACAGTGTTTCTGTTTTGATGGATATTGCCAGATGTTATGAAGCTTTAGGGCAAAATGATGATGCGCTTCAGTATCTTGATAAGGTTGTAGAAATTTTCCCTGACAATGAAGATGCTCACGAAATGATAAGAAAACTGTCTTAGACGGTCTTATCAATATTCCTGCCTAAATGAGTTTCAATAAATGTTTCGTTATAGTAGTAAAAGACCCCTATTCCAGCCAGAACTATATAATAGAAATTTACTAAGGTTACAAAAAAGTGCAGAATAATGTTTCCGCTCAATAAGGCAGAAAGTACAGAAAGTATAAAATTAGCAGCAAGTATTATTATGTACACAAGCAGTGTTTTGAAAAAATGCCTGCTGAATAAGTCTTTTAGCGAGATAAAGAATGCAATAAACGGATTTCTATTTTTGAAAAACATTGCCGGAAGGTAGAGAATTAAAAGAAAATAAGTAAGTGAAATTGTTCCGAGCAGAAGAAAATTCCACAGATTAAGTTTTGCAAGCTGTTCAGAAGTTAATGCGGTTAAAAATGCCTTCAAAGCTTCTGTTGATTCCATAGCATCAGAGAAAGCTCCTGCGGAAATTCCGGGATCACCGATACCTTTCATACCTGCGTAATATGATCCATATACTATAATCAAAGATACGGCTGTCATTACAAAAATACTTCCGAGGGCCGGTAAAAAGTATTCTCCAACGCCGGGTGTAAATTCTTTTATTAAAGAATTCGGGTCTTCTCTGTAGGGTTCTTTTACGGCAAGTTTTATCATATTAAACCAGCCGGCAATAAATGCTCCGAGCATTAGTGTAAAAAGAATTATTGCAATTAATAAGTTAATAACCTTTCCGGCTGCGGAAAAAGTTAAATATACACTTGATATTAGTGAAAATAATATTAAGGGGGTTGCTATAACTATATATTTATTTGTAAGACTAAAAACGTTTTTCATTATTACCTCTAGATTCGATATTTTGTTATTGCCATTTCAACAATGTCATCTGAAACTTTAGAAGCTAAATCTCTAAAGCTATTGGCAATGTTAGAATTTGAGTTAATCTCAGATACTGTAACTCCTTTATTAATCGAATCCATAATAGAGAAATAATTATTTGGTACTTTCCAATATATCTTTTCACCTAAGGTTGTTTCAATATCTTCGATTTTTATTTCGTCATTTTCCATATAACGATTAATTATAATTTTTACTTTATCAGATGGATATCTTCTTGATTTAAAAAGGTTCAAACATCTTTGAGAATTCCTTATAGCAGGAATATTTACTATGGTTGTAAACATAATCCAATCAGATAGGTCTAAAATTTTTAATGAATTCGGATCAATATTTGAGGACATATCAACTACTATATAAGGAAAAACTCTTTTTAAAGTTTTAAAAAGTTCGGTAATCTGCTGCGGAGTTATGCTTTCAGATTGTTCTATATAGCTTGGATCTGCCAGAACGTACATTGATGTGTTCTTATATTTTTCAAAAGCTTTAAGAAGAGTTTCATCTCTTTTATCAATAAGATTTTTTATTACATAAGAAACATCAAAAGCCGGATTAAGATTCAAAAATGTGGAAATGTCTCCGAGCTGCAGATTTAAATCTACAAGGGCCACTTTATCTTTTGTTGTTTTGGCAAGTTCAAGCGCCAAATTTACAGCAATAGTGGTTTTCCCGATGCCGCCTTTATTTGAATAAATTGTAATTATTTTAGAGGCGGTGTCTTCTTGTTCTTCTCCGTGTTGTAAAAAAATGCTCAAAATACGCTGTAAGTCTTCTTTTAGTACCGGTTTAGGTAAAAACTCCTTGGCACCGAGCCTCATGGCCCTTACTATTGAATTTGTTGAATAATCAGAAGAGGTTATGACAATTTTAGATGTGAAAAGTTTGACTTCTTCAATAGCCGCAAAGCTTTCTTCGCTGCAATCGGTAATATCTATAAAGACAATAAGGTTTTCCGGGTTTTCTTTAATTTCCCTAATTCCTTCATTATAGTCGGCAAAGAGTTTAATTTTGTCAGAAAATCCAAGTTCTTCAAGATAGGATTTTAAAATCTCTCTTGAATTATCTTTCGGATCCAGCACTATAATTGAAGAACAAATTTCCATATCTAAAGCACCTCTGGTTAACCTTTATAATATACAACAAACAGGCGCGGGATACAATTAGTTTACATAATCACTTCTATGTCTTTTTTGGCTGTTGTAATTCCGTTTATTTCAAAGATTTGTTTAAGAGTTGATATAAGTGACGGATTAAGGATAATAGGCGTGCACTTTCCGACAAAGACTTTTGTATTTTTGTTTTCTGTAAGATAAATCATCTGTGAAATGGTATTCCTGTCACATTTAGGAACAAAAACAGCAATCGGAAGTCCGGAATCTTTAATTTCGTTGTAAACTCTGATTAGTCCGAAGGAATCAAAACAGGTATTTATATGAACAATATTATCTTTTTCTATATTGTATGAAAAAGAAATAATTAAAGTATCACAGTCAGATAGTTTCATTAGTTTTTCGAAATAAACTTTTTGTTCAAGCGAATATCTTTCCAGGCCTATCATAAAAATTCTTTTATATCCCGAAAGTTTTGCTTTAATTTTTTTGATGGTGTCGGCATAATTATATCCGATTGTTACCGTTTCGCACTGCTTGCCTGTTTTAAACCCTTTTGCATTATCGGCGGACTCAATCACCCCCGAAAAATCTTCGTCTTCAATTTTAATTACGCCTTTTGGGGTTGTATAATCGGTTGTGAACAATCTTCCACGGTAGAGATTTTCTATATTGTGCAGAGAATGTTTTGTAAGTATAATTGGCCCCGGAAAAGTTGCAAAGTCTAAAAGACAATTTTCTAATCCTTGTCCGTACTGACCTTTCAGGTTTTCGTATTCAGAGAATTTTGGAAAAGTATGAGCAACCATCATGTCATCATGAGTATAAACATCAATATCAGTCTTTTTAAGTGCTTCCAAAACAGTCTCAAGTTCTCTTATATTAGATCCTACAACAAGAGCTGCTTTAGATGGAGTTGTAGAATAAGATACATCGGAAATTCCCTGAATTCCGTATCTTTCTTCTTGAACATTTCTTAAATGCATCATTAAATCACAGTCCACTTTTGCTGCTTTATATATAAGCTGCTTTAGCCTACCTGTATTTTTTTCTTCAGAATTAATTTCATCAAAAAGTTTTAGAATCATCAGAAAGCTTTCATTATCAGTTTTATCCATGCTTTCCAGATCCAGAAGATTTATACTGATACTTTTGGAAATAACCAGCATAATCTGGTATAAATCTCTCACTTGGGACGGAATATTTTTAAGCGCGTTTCTTAAAGATTTTTCTCCGAATCTTACTGCTTGAATAATATCGGAACTTTCCTGGAATAATTCTGTTGAACGTATACCTCTCTTAAAATCTTCTTGTTCGTATAATTTATTGTATTTTTTTATGATTTTAGGAATGATGTCTTTAAACTTGCCGACAGCAAGGGTGAAACTTGTCTCTGTAAATTCCGGATTTGAAACGGCGAGCGGAATAGTATTAAGGATAAGTTCTTTAATTTTATATTCTTTTATACCTTTTTCTTCTAGTGCCAGAGCATATTTCGCCGCAAGTTTTAAATACTGGACGAGAACACTTTGTAATGATGCAATTTTAGGATTTGTAGTACAAATACCTCTTGATGAGCAGCTGTCATATTGAAAATCTTGGTAATATTCATTCATATATATATGATAAATTCCTCCAAAAACTTTTAAATTACCTTACAGGAGGATTCTGAGAGTAAGAATAAAATAGCAGCCCGGGCAGATTTATGGTATAATTTACTAAGAGTTTGGAGGGTGTAAATGTTTAGTACCGAAATTACATACGAAGTTGTAACTTTTTCTATAGGAGATACAAAATCCGGAACAAAAATGGGTAAATTGCAGTTAAAAGATCCTGCGACAGGAGAATTTTTAAACTGTATTCTCTGGGAAGAAGCTTTAAATCGTATGGATTCTAAACTTTTCCGCTGCGGAAACCTTTTAAGAATTGTTTCCGGCTCTTTTAACGAGAAGTTTAATAACTGCCTTGTATCTTCTCTTGAGCTTATTAAAGAAGCAAAAACCGGCTTGAGTGAAGAGGAAAGAGCGGAAGTTTTCTCTAAACTTATTGAATATGCAAACAAAATCAAAAATGATGATTTAAGAAAATTTGTGGTTGATATTTACGAAAAAAATAAAGAGAAAATCCTTACTGCCCCGGGGGCTAAACTTATGCACCACAACTACATCGGCGGATTAATGGTTCACGTACTCGAATGCCTTGAATATGCGGATGTTAATATGAATGCATTTTTTCAACGCGTAAACAGGGATGAAGTTTATGCGGCATGCCTGCTCCATGATATAGGTAAAATATTTGAATACACAGTTGATCTGGAATCAGGATTGATTGATTATGATGAAGATTTTAGAAAAGAATGGATTACTCACTCTCAATACGGATTTAGTATCTGTATGAATGCAGGGTTTAAACGGGTTGCCAAAATGATTGCCGCACATCACGCAAGAGCAGAGTGGGGCGCAATTGTTGATTTGAACGAAAAAGATTTAGAACCGATTTTATACCTTATTCACCATATTGACGACCTGTCTGCCAAGTTTGGTAAGACAAATGTTGCAATGCTGGGAGATTAGATTTTTATCTATAATCTTACAATTATCTAAAATTATGCTATAATCTGTTTATGAATATTAACCCGATTAACAACCGAAGCAGTGTAAATTTCCAAAGCGGCGGAATTAATGATAAAAACAATCCCGCTGCCGGAGGTGAGACACGTAAACAGTCCGATAAATTGATGAAGGAGCTTGATAAGATGAGTATGATTAATGGTGCTAAAGTTTCTAACCCTAAGAACTATGAACTTAACCTTTCTATGGAAGAGCTGGAAAAAAGAACTCATAAAGATTATTTGACCACTAAAAAGATGCTGGCGGTTGATTCGCCTGAATATGCAGAACTTGCTGACGGAGACAAAGAAGCTCTTAAACATCTTGTAAAAGCCGCTGCTGTTTTAGATAAAGTTAATATGCAGCTTGATAATCCGAATAACCTTCCTTTTAAAGAATATTTGGAATCAGAAATTGCTAAAGGCAACAAGCAGGCTGAACTTACCAAAATTCTTTTTGATGCACA
>CALVCR010000027.1 GCA_944326125.1 Candidatus Gastranaerophilales bacterium
CTTTAAGTGTAGCCGAAACACTAAATAGCATAAATAATAAACCCCAAAAATCATATAAACTCCTAGATAATAAACACTAAAAAAGACCATTAGGATGCAGAAAACAAAACCCACTCGACACACACCGAGTGGTTTTTTTTATGCGTAAAACTTCCGGAATAATTGATAGCTTAAAACTAATTTTCAAATATAATAAGGATATGTTCACAACATGTTTAGGTGTAATAATAAGAATATTTTCAAACTCCTATCTGAATGTATTTCAAAAGGTTTTGACCTCAAAAGGTGAAAAATCTTCTGTTGTAAATTTTTATACTTATTTAGGCTTATCCGTAATAGGAGTATTTTTTATTAACAAAATCAGTTTCAACCCGAATATCGCTTTTAACGTTTTGGTTATGGGACTATTAGGAGCTCTGGGAAATTACTTCATCATAAAAGCTTTATCGATAGGAGAACTTTCAACTCTTGCGCCCATAAATTCATACAAACCTATTATCGCTCTTATTATCGGGATATTTTACCTGAAAGAAATTCCATCATTGGCAGCATTAATCGGGATTATTATGATTATCGCGGGAACGGGATTTGTTCTGGACAGCAGCAGTATGCCAAACAAGAAAGCAATATTATACAGAGTTCTTGCGTTGATATTTTCCGGAACTGAAGCTGTCTTTATAAAAAAAGTTATACTTCTCAGTGATATTACAAGCGCATTTTTCCTCTGGGCTTTTTCAGGGTTAATTTTCTCATTATTTTTTGTTTTGGCAGCTCGCAGCAAACTAAAAATCTCATCATTCAAATATCAGCTGCTTTTAATTCTTTCGGTCGGAATAATGCAGTACGCTACAAACTATGTATTTTCTAAAATAAATGTATCTTATGCCCTGGCTTTATTCCAGTTATCAACACTTCTAAGTGTATTTCTCGGAGTAAATATATTCCATGAAACAGGATTAATAAAAAAATTAGCAGGAGCTTTAATTATGACGGCAGGAGCCTGCGTAATTATTCTGTTTTAGTACCTAAAACAATCTTTTTCGTGATCGTCTACAACGCCTATTGCCTGCAAATATGAATAGACTATAACCGTTCCTACATATTTCATACCGCGCTTTTTCAGATCTTTAGAAATTTTATCAGACAAAGGAGTGCTTACAGGAATTTTTCCGGAAGTATTTTTTATAACTTTATTCTCGGTAAACGCCCATATATAATTCGAAAAACTGCCGTATTCTTTTTGGATTTCAATAAAAATTTTTGCATTATTAATGGCGGCGTTAATCTTCCCTCTGCTTCTTATAATACCTTTGTTTTGCAGAAGCTTTTCCACTTTGATTTCATCATAAGCAGCAACCTTTTTAACGTCAAAATTATCAAAAGCTTTTCTAAAAGCTTCACGTTTTTTAAGAACTGTTATCCAGGCCAGACCCGCCTGAAAAGATTCAAGTATTAAGAGTTCAAAAAGATCTCTATCATCATATTTAGGAACTCCCCACTCTTCATCATGGTATTTTAAATAAATTTCGGAATTTTCATCCGCCCAAAAACATCTCTTCATTCTAACGGCATCTCATCTAATATAAATAACCCTAATCTTCCTTCCCGAAAATCTTTTAAAACATAAATTGCAGTCCGTTCTAAATCAGGTTCATTTCCTCTTATAACCCAATTTCTGTTTTTTGAGATCTCTTCCAGTGTAAGATTTTCGGTCTTGTAATACTCTTTAACCTGCGGATATTTTTCAAGCATTTCTAAAAGAGCAGCAGCTACAGGTTCTGGAGAATAAGCATTCTCGGAAACGGAACTTACAAAAGCAAGCTTCGCTGCCTGTATTTGGTCGTCCTGACGAGTCGGAATAATCCCGGGTGTATCTAATAAATCCAGTTTAGGATTAATTCTGACCCACTGCTGTTGTCTGGTAACACCTGCTTTTGCACCAATTTTAGTCTTTGATGATTTTGTAAGCTTATTAATAATACTTGATTTGCCGACATTCGGCATACCGACAACCATAGCTCTTGCTGCCCTTCTTAACAAACCTTTTGCCATAAGAGCCTGTATCTTTGGTTCAGAAAGTTCAACAGCTTTTTTAACAACCGGATTTAAATCTTTTGCCCCTTTTGCTTCAGTTATTAAAACCGGGCATTCCGTAGATTTTTTAAGATAATCAACCCAAATTTTTAGTTCATCCTTATTGGTTAAATCAGCCTTATTCAACAAAAGAAGCCTTGGTTTTTCTCCCAAGAGCTTCTTAATGTTAGTATAACTGCTGCTTAGAGGCAGTCTCGCATCTCTGACTTCAATCACTACATCAACTAAATTTAACTGTTCCTTTAGCTGACGTTCCGCTTTTGCAATATGACCGGGATACCAGTGAATATGTAATTTTTCTTTAGCCATCACATTTCACCTTTTTATTTACCCCTTACTCATTTGCACCTATCTTTTTTCGATTTTTTCCCTAATACGAGTTGCCTTGCCTGAGCGTTCTCTTAAATAGTATAATTTAGCGCGTCTTACATCACCTTTTCTTAAAACAGTGATTTTTTCAATACGCGGAGAGTATACCAAGAACACACGTTCTACGCCAACGCCCTGAAATACTTTTCTTACTGTAATAGTTTTATTAATACCTGAACCGTGTTCAGCGATAATAGCACCTTCAAATGCCTGAATTCTTTCTTTATTGCCTTCTACGATTCTTACAAACACCTTAACAGTATCACCAGGATTCATATCCGGTAATTCTCTAGTGGTGTATTCTTTCTCTAAATTGCTAATAATAGGATTCATTTTTGCTATTCCTTATATTTTGACTACTGCTTACATTTAGTTCCATCATAAATAAAACAAAAACTAAATACAAGTAGCTTGAAACAAAAAAGCACCGATTGTAAACATTTTTTTACTTTTGTAACATTTTTATATAGAATTATCAAAAAAAGATTTTCACAGGATTTAACATGGCAGCCGAGCATGAAAGGTAAACAAATTGAGTCCCGTTTCAAATAATATAGCAAAAGTTGTAACATATATGACCAAAGCCGATGCTTTAGCTCCGATTATCGCATTAGAAGCAACCGTAATCGGCGGACGTACATATCAGGCATATAGAAGAGGCGGCTGGGATGAAGCCAGAGAACGTGCTATCGAAGAATCTACAGGTTCTGTAGTATGGTTGTTCGGAGTAGGAGTTCTTAACAAGCTTGGTGATAAAATTCTTCAAAAGGTATTAAAAAATAAAAATGTTAATTTTGACGTAGGAAAAGACAAGCTTAGAACCCCATTTGACAATTTTGTAAAAAAAGCGGCTAATAATCCTAAAAGATTGAGTCAAACATCAATAGCTCTGCTTAAAGGTGCAAAAATACTATCAAGTATTCTTATTGCAAACCTTTTTATCGGGTTTGCTGTACCTAAGATTAACCATGCGCTAACGAACCACGCGATTGAACGTAAAAAAATGAAAAAACAAAATAAATCCTTAACCCATAATGCGGTACAACACCACGCTAAACAAAAACTGACAGAAGCAAACCCGTCATTTAAAGGAAGTCCTATCAATGCCTTAAATACATTTACAAACGTTATTGAAAATACCAATGTAGGTAAACTCCTTTCTACTGACATTGGTATTGCAGGCGGAAGGATGTATAATGCAAGAACAAAAGAAGAAAGACGTGAAATCGGATTCAGAGATATCAGTTCCATCTACTTCTATATGTGGGCTCAGGGTCACGTAGGAAACCTGCTTAACTATATTCAGAGCGGCCGATTTACCAGACTTAACCCTACGACAGCAGGGATGGTTGATGAACACTTAAAGAGCTTCCTTGAAAAGAACGGCGGAGAAATGTCTGTCGAAGAATTTAAAAAAGCTGTACTGGGGCAAGACATAAAAGAAATCAAGCTCCCTGACGGCATTAAATTTGAATCAGATAAACCATCCGGCTTCACCAAGTTTATGAATAATTTCAGGAAACAGCCGAAAGAAACTCTTCAAGTCGCTAAAGTAAGCGATATTGAAAAAGTTATAACAGACACACAAACCAGAATGCGTGTACGTCAAATGTCAGCACTGCAGCCTCAAAGAGTTGACGGAGCTGTTATAACAAAAAGACAACTTCTTGAAGCCATGAGCGGAAGTGAAATTCACAACCCTAAACTTCTGGATAAGGCGTTCTCCGAATTTTCAGGAGGAACCAGTACAGATAGTTACAGATATATCTCCAATAAAAAGCTTTACAACCTCAAAAATTCAATGGAGGACTATGTTAAAGATATAT
>CALVCR010000028.1 GCA_944326125.1 Candidatus Gastranaerophilales bacterium
ACTTCACTCTTAAAGATATATTCATCGAAGAAAGAAGAAAAATTCTTCAAACTATGCTTAAAGGCAGATTGCAAAACTTTGCTAACACTTATGAATCTATGTATAACGAAGGTAAAGGTTCAATTTATCAGATGCAGACTCTCGGACTTGAAATTCCTAATGAGTTTAAAATCTCTGCCCAATATGTACTAACTAAACAATTTAATGACTTGTTTGTAGAATCAAAAGGATTCTTAAGCAGCGATATCCTGCAGCAGGCATCAGATATTCTGTTTGAAGCAAAAAGAATTGGCATAGAGATAGACAAAACTCCTACAGCAAAAATCTTCAGTAAAAAAATTGCTCAGAATGTCGGAAGACTTGCGTACGCTCTTGATATTCAGCAGGTTGATGCAACGCTGGAAATTCTTGATTGCATAGGAAAGCTTGAATTGAGTATTGATATCGGAGAAGCTCAAAGCTACTTCTTTACTAAAATTGTAACCAATATTAATGAACTAATAAGTACAATGAGCTGTGCCGCAGACAGAGAACTTATAACAATGTTGTTTGAAATCGGTGAGAATCTAAATATCAATATGGATTACTACAAGCAGCAGTTCGATAAGGCGCTTGTAAGCAAGAAGTAACTTATGAATAAGCTGGGAATTGATGAAAGCTGGATAAAAGGCGGTTTGGATATTGATTTAATAGAAAATATCCTGACGTTTATTGCTGAAAAACGTAAAACCAGAGAAATTTTGCCGTCTCAAGAGAATGTTTTAAACTCACTAAAACTTACCGGTTTGGATAATGTAAAAGTTCTAATCATAGGACAGGATCCGTATCCTTCAAGCGAACATGCTCATGGACTTGCTTTTTCCAGTTTGTCAGATAAAACGCCGGCTTCTTTAAAAAATATTTTTAAAAAACTTGAACAGGATTTTCCCGGAACCAGACATAATTCAAATACGCTTACGGGGTGGGTAAAACAGGGTGTCTTGCTCTTAAATACATCTCTTACTTTTGAGGATAAAGATCCTAAAATTCTTAAAGAACATACAAAGCTCTGGAAACCGGTAATAGATAATATTTATCAGGTTCTAATAAATAGAGGGAAAACCTTAATAGTATTCAGATGGGGCTCTCATGCCATTAAATCCGGCGAAGTATTTGAAGGGAAGAAGAATATCTATGTAATGGATACGACTCACCCGTCTCCTTTATCTGCGCACAGAGGGTTTATGGAATCCAATCATTTTATTAAATGTAATGAAATCCTCGGAGATGCTGCAATTGACTGGTCGACTTAGATTTTATTCAATACAGCTTTTTGAGCAGCTAATTTTTCTTTCTGAGCATTTTCATAGCGTTTTCTTGTAAAGAAATTGGTCATACCTGCAACAAAGAAGCCCATTACTCCGATAGAGAATATATAAGGAAGACCTGCAATCATTATTTTTTGTTTTGCAAGAGAAGTGTATTCTTTATCAAAATTTGTTTTTCTCTCCTTTGCCAGTTTTTTTGCCAGGTCTCCAAGTTCATCAAACTTAGGTACGGATAAATCTTTTCCAATTAAATCCGTACATTTCCCTCCCTTTTGAAGAAGCTTTTTGAACCCTTTCTCAACAAGTTCGCTCCCAGTGATTACGTAGAGTCCTACAAGCGGGAATCTTGTAGCAGTCTCTTTAAGGTTTTCTTTTCCTCTGTCTGCTGATGCGCCAAAATATCCCATACCGCCTATTACTACGCTTGTTGTGAGCTGTCCTTTACTTAAAACCAGTTTCCCGTTTTGGCTATTGAAATCCATAGAACAATACTTGTTAAAGAAATTTTTGGCCTTGTTATTTTTCTTAAACAATACAGAGCCCGGAGCGAGAATAAACTCGGAGACTTTTTGAAGCGCTTTAGAATTTTTTCCTTTTGTTGCAACAAGCGCCGCCAGTCCGAGACATCCGGCATAAAGTGATGCGGCAAGTCCTATGTGCCTTTTTGCGCTCTTTTCTACTTTTTTCTGGTGAGCTTCATCTTCTTTTGTGTTTTCCAGAGATGCAATATTTTTAAAATCACTCTTCTTAAAAACTTTTAATGTCATCAAATTTTTAAAATAATTAAGTGTAAATTCTGTAAGCGGGATAGCCATTGCCATCAATGCAATTGCAGCCTTTACCGGTAAAACTTCTTTTGAATTTTTCTTCTTTAACATTTCAACGGCAGGTGTTGCAACTTCTGCTTTTAAGTTATTCGGAAGTTTTGCAGAAAAAATCTTTCTTGCAATTTTTTCACCCAATATTGCCGGAACAAAATACATAAGCATTTCTTCAGAAACTTCAACGAAGGTGGTTTCCGTTAAATCCGCAAGGCTGCGTGCGAATACAACTTTTGGAAGCAAGCTTGTTGAAACATCCTGTATAAAACGGGATGTAGAAAGTCCGGCAGCCTGTTCCTGATGTCGTACAAACCTTGCCGCAGGCTGTATTGCCTTCGGTAATCTATTAATCATATTGCTGTTATTTGATGACATAATCCAAATCCTTAAAACCTGTGAACCTCGAAAATTGACTTTCCTGAAGGATTATGTTTACAATCGTTAACTTTTCACAAGTTTTAGAGCAGACAAATCCTTTCAGGATTTTGCTGCCCGAATCTCAACTAAATAAATCCGCAAAACTACAGGCAGCTAAACTAGCTGCACCACCAAGATTTATTCAGTTTAAGAGAGTTGTTTTTCAATTCGGCCTCCTCTTTGTATCGATATATCGAAACAAAGTCCACTCTTAGTATAATATCACTCATATCTTTTGTCAACACTACTGTTCTTTTCTTATATTTCCAGCATCCTTTCTTTATTTTCTCCTCCATTATTTCCCTCTCATATTTACCCCCTTATATTTACCCCCCCCACCCTACATTTACCCCCCCTTTGCCATTTGGAATAAAATGACTATAATATTAATATGAAAAAGTTTATTGTATTTTTGATCCTGGTTGCGTTTTCAAACCCTTGTTATGCCTTTTTATGGTGGAACAAGAAAGATAAAGCGCTGGAAGCGGAGCTTGAAGGAAAAGGTTACGCAGGAACTCTGCCAAACCTGAACAAGAAATTTGAAAAAAAAGAACAAAAAGTCACTACCCCGATATTTGAGTCTCAAGACGGATTTAATGATCCTTCCGAGTTAAAACCTGCGCCGGTTGATAATCCTGCATTTATAAACATAATCCAGAAAAAAGATAAAACTTCAAAATACCTGACCGATGCTAACGAAATGATTCCTATGATTGAGCGTCTTATGGATTGTATTGAAGAAAACGGAAATATCCAGCTTTTTGTTACAAGAGCTAACGTTCTTTCAATGAATATTGATAATCTTATGAAAAAATACGAGGGGCAGCCGGAAAGTTATTATGAATCATTCAGAAAACTGGAAGAAATAAACCGTTATGTTAAATCTATTTCTCTTTTAAGACGAGAGGCTCAAACATATCAGCGCTATCTTGCCTATCAAGAATCCGGTTCAATCTACAATCCCGAAAATATTGAACAACAGCTTCAATACCTGCTTGAAGAGCTTAATGCTACAGTTCTTCTTTTAAGATCCGAAGAGTAACGCTTTACAAATATTTACTTTTCAGTTGATTTTAAAACATCTTTCAACTATAATACTATCGTTGACTGCCGGAATACGCTTTCAATGAGCAAAGATTAATCCGGCAAGAACGAGTACAAGGGTGCCAGAAATGGTGCAAAGGTAATAGGTTAAAAGCCCGTTTTATGCAAATAGCTGATTGCAGCGAAAAGTGCTTCGGGTGGCAACGCAGGTCACAGTATTACTTATACCGCATAACATCTGTTCCTTTATACCAAATCAACCACCCGCAAGACAAAAAGGATAGAAAATATGAACACAGATCCGATAGCAGATATGCTAACAAGAATCAGAAACGCTAATCTCGTTTCTCACCCGTCAGTAGAAATGCCTTCTTCTAAATTGAAAGTTGCCCTTGCAAAACTTTTGAAATCAGAAGGTTATATTACTGACTATTCAGAAAGAGTTGACGGACACTTCAAGTTCCTTACAATCGAACTCAAGTATGATGAAGCTAACAAACCGGTTATTACTAACTTGAAAAGAGTTTCCAAACCAGGTTTAAGAAGCTACTGCAAAGCTAAAAACCTTCCGCAGGTATTCGGCGGTATGGGTATAGCAGTTGTTTCTACAAGCAAAGGTCTTTTAACTGACCGTAAGGCCAGAAAAGAAAACCTCGGCGGAGAAGTTCTCTGCTACGTATGGTAGTGCTACGCACGTAGAAAAGGGTCGGAGTACAAATATAAGACTACAAGTCAGAATTAAAACTCCGGGTACTCCTCAAAGAAGGAACTACAAAGCAGAAAATACTCTTTGGGGTTACGCACGTAGAAACAGGTTGGGAAACAGTAAACCCAACTTACTACCAAACAGAACACACAATTAATACAGGTGCAATTGGCAGAAAAGCCTGTAGTAACTAAAAAGGAGAAAATAATATGTCACGTATTGGTAAAAAACCTATTGAAATACCTTCAGGTGTTG
>CALVCR010000029.1 GCA_944326125.1 Candidatus Gastranaerophilales bacterium
GAATCACATTCAAAAAACTCTGCAAGGACATGCTGCCCTAAGTTAACTTTGTCCAAGTGCTGTTTTTCAAGCTCGTCCACTGAAGATGATACAATTACTGCCAATTCATGTGCCTCCTTTTCTACCGGTGCGTATTTGCACCAATCAATTTTTACTAACTTTAATATCTTACTATAAAAATTAAAAAATATGTATTTTTTACACTTTTTGAATGAGAGCTTAATATAAATTTACATTTTTTAAATGAATAAAGCCGGAATCCTTTTATTTAAGCAGATTTTCAATTTCTTTACATTTACCCCCTAAGATATAAAGATTATGTAAGGAAATCGGGTTTTCGTAAAATTTTAGCATATAATATGAATACTGAAAGAAAACTATATATGAAGGAGATATTGAAAATGCAACTGGTAGAAGAAATTCTTGGTAAGTTAGAAACAGCAGATAACACAACTAAAAACAAACTTGAAAATATGTTAGTTGATCAAGGTTCAGCCGTTATACCTGAACTGGTTAATAAGTTACAGGTTGTAAGAGGTGTAAAACGCGGTGTTGTTGCTATGACTCTTATCAGAATAGGGGAAGCATCAGTTGAATATCTTAAAAAAGCTGCTTCCGACAACAAAGATTTTGAATGGGTTGCTAAATATTTAATTTCTGAAATAAAAGGTATTGCAGCTTAAGTTTTAGGTTTATTGAAAGGGCAGATTTTAATAGTCTGCCCTTTTTTTGTACTTATATGAGGTGTTATGGTTCAAGTTAATATATATACAGATGGTGCATGCAGCGGGAATCCCGGAACCGGCGGCTACGGTACTATTTTAGTTTATACGGATTCTGATGGAAATAAACATGAAAAAGAATTGTCTGAAGGGTATAAACTTACTACCAATAATCAAATGGAATTGTTAGCTGTTATTACAGGGTTAGAAGCTCTTAAGAAACCTTGTGATGTAACAGTTTACTCTGACAGTAAATATGTGGTTGATGCTTTTAATAACAATTGGATAGACGGCTGGATTAAAAAAGGCTGGAAAACTGCAGGTAAAACTCCAGTTAAGAATGTGGATTTATGGCAGAGACTTTTGAAGGCCAAGGAGCCGCATAATGTTGAGTTTATATGGGTAAAAGGGCATGCCGGCCATGACTACAATGAAAGATGTGATACTCTTGCTGTTGCAGCCTCAAAGAAAGAAAATCTAAAGACTGAAGTTTCTTAATCTATTTAACTTCCAGAGCTGTTTTAATTTGCTTGTAATAATCTTTAAAGTAAGTTTTGTAATTATTATAAGCATTGTTTATATAATCAGCTTCGGAAGCAGATACTTTCAGAGCTTTTTCTAAGTCAGACTCTGCGTCTTTTGTTTTGCCTAGATTTCTGTAAGCAATTGCTCTTGCTAGATACAGATTTCCGTCAGCGTAAATTTCACCGTCGATAGCTATTCCGTTTTGAGGTTTTTTAATCCTAGGAGTAATTTCTTTGATAACAGCATTCCAGTCTGAATTAAGAGCGTATAGTTTATATTTATCATCTCTTTGAGCGACCTTTTGTGTGTCCCCTTTAATTATGTATAAATCCGTCAGCATACCGCTTTCCGGATTCAAAATTGTTTTATCAGCATTTTCGGCTTTTTCAAAATATTTTATAATGTTATTAACATCTTTTTTTTCTATATAGCAAGCTGCTGTTAAATTATAATATTTACTTTTATTAACTGGGCTGAAAGATAGTTTTGCCATTGTACTGTAAATAATAGCAGCGTCATCATAGGCATTTTGCTGTAAGGCTCGAAGTCCTAACCAGTTTAGAGTCGGAAGTGTTCCAAAAAGGAAGGCAATTAGCAATACAGTTGATTTAAGGATTATCTTGATATGCTTTTTAGCATTAGCTAAATATATAATGCTAAAGCAAAAAACACTAATTACTATTATTGTCGCCAGCTGCACTATACAAAACGCTGTTTCTGGATTTCCCATTTTCATAAGCATAGAACTTTTAAATGATATCCAAGATGCAAAGAATGTAATTATAAATAATATAATCCCTGCATAGATAAACTTTTTTTGATACTTATGAAAGTCTTCAATGTTTTCAAATTTTTTATTTTTATAAGCCCAGGAATTTCCCTTTATTCCGAATAAAATAGCGCATATTAAACCAAAAGCCCAGCCTATTTTAGGAATATAACTTAAAGGCAGCTGGATTACCGCAATCCATGTTTTATTAAATATTCCCCATATCCATCCTGTTAAAAGAGCACCCCAGTTAAATCTTTTGAGGTCTTTTTCTGATATTTCAAAGTTATTAATTGAAGGTTTTTCAGTTTTTTCCATTATAAATGCCCTCTATAGCTTTTTGTAATTTGATTAACTTCTTTTTATCCGTACCAATTCCCGTAAGAAGCATTGTTGATATGTCATTTGTTTTTTCATCTTCTATTCTGTACTTTTCAAATAATATTTTTGACAGTTCATAGCCGCTTATTCCGTCTTTTTTTATTAATATTTTAGTTATATCGTCACCACCCTGCGGAGACGGTAAATTAAGTGCTTTAATATTTTCAATAAGCTCGTTTATTTTTTTTCGCCCTTTTCTGGAATTAAGATAATTTATATTAGCCTCAATTGTTGCAAGAAGAGGGTAAGATGGGGATGTTGTATTTATCATAAATAAAGCTTCTGCCGGATCATTGTCATTCGAATGCAATAATGCTGTAGGATTTAGCCCCCCTGCTGTTTTGTGCAGCGATTGAACAGTGTAGTCTGCATGCTTAACTGCTGATTCCGGAAGCTTATTCGAAAAAGGATAGAGAGCTCCGTGAGCTTCGTCAACAATAAGTTTAACACCTTTCTCCCTGCAAATACGGCTTATTTCTTCTACATTAGCTGCAAAACCTTCATAGGTTGGGCTTGTTATTATAATTCCATCCGGAGAATACTCTTGCAAATATTCTGTAATTAATGAAGGTGTTATTGCTTGATATACGCCCCATTCTTGATCCAAAGGAAGTTTATATTCAATAATTTCACAGCCTGCAAGTTTTGCGGCATTGCTGTGGCATGGGTGTGCATTATCCCATATTAAAATCTTTTTGACTTTTGATGCCAGAACTGCTCCAATAATTCCGCTTGTTGAGCCGTTTGTCAGAAATTTAGTATATTTAGATCCGTAGATTTTAGCAGCCTTTCTTTCTGCTTGACTGAGCGCAGAAACAGGGTCGTGAGTATCAGTTTCAGAAATGTCGAACCTGTACCACTGGTAGAATTTGTGAAAAATATAAAATTTTCCACTATGGCTTGGTGTGGTAAAAAGCAGTGTTCTGTTTTTCTTTTTTAAAAGTGAAACTAATCCCATATTTATATTCTACCAGAACTTATACAAAATGAATAAGTGTATTTCTATCACTTTATAAATAGCTCCAAAGTATTATAAAAAGAGGGTTGTGGAAATATTAAGTGTATGGTATAATATTAGTAGAGCGTAATGTACATTTAAAATCTAACATTTTATATAAGGACGGTAAATAACAGAATATTTACCCCCCAGAGTGTTACTAACCCCACACCACTCTCTAATAAAAAAGGTATCCGGTTACTTTAATCATAGGTAAAAAGCAATGGATACGACATTATTACCCCGTTCAGGAATAGAGAAGACAGCCGTTAGCGCGGCTGGTATAGGTATTGCTATATGTTTAATATTAAGTCAAAACATGTTTATAACTGCAAAGGGTGTCACTCAGGGTAATTTGACAGGGGTGTCACCGTCATTAAACTATATAAAAGAAACGCAGGAAGAGCGGGAACTTGCTTTCAATGAAAATGTGTCAATAAAATATCCCGCAGCAAAAATTACTGAAGTTGAGAAAGGTGTTAAACATGTCAGAATGATTCGTTATTACAATAACAGACCCGTAAGGATAAATGTCGTCGAAATATCTCAAGGGGTTAATGATAATATTACTATTGAACCGGCTACTGCATCGCATACCCTCGCATCTAAGTCAAAAATATCAACCATAGCTCAAAAGAACAATGCAATAGTTGCTATCAACGGCGGATACTTTAAACCTCAAAACGGAATTCCTCTCGGCACCTTGATGATCAATAAGAAACTTTATACGGGACCGATATACGATAGAGTTTCAATGGGATTCTTTGATAGCGGGTTTGATATGGCAAGAATAAAATTAAACGCATCTGTGGAAACCAATATAGGAGGGTTAAAAATTGCTAATGTCAATCAACCTAGAACTTTGTCAGTGCATACAATCGTTTATACGCCGGATTGGGGCGAATATTCTCCGCCTACTCCGAAATATGGTATGCAATTAGTAGTGCAAAAAGGGAAATTATTAAAAACTTCGTATGGCCGGTGCAAGATACCGGAAGACGGATTTGTGATTGTAGGTCCCGAGAAAGATCTTAATACAATTGCAAAGGCCAAAAGATTTAAGTTAAGGATAAAGATTAACCCGGAATGGAGAGATGTAAATCACATTATAAGCGGAGGACCTTATTTAGTTAAGGATGGCGAAATATTTGTAGATATGACAGCTCAGAAATTAGGTTCAATCGGCGGGAGAAATCCAAGGACAGCAATAGGATATACGAAAGATAACAATGTGATAATGCTGACAGCAGACGGCCGAGAAGGTGCATCAATAGGGCTGACTCTTATGGAATTGGCAGCATTGATGAAAGAATTTGGCTGCGTAAATGCCATGAATCTTGATGGCGGCGGATCTACTGTAATGTACGTAGGCGGGGAAGTTGTTAATAAACCTCCTGTATATGGCGGAATCCCTCTTTCACATACATTGAATGTTTCTGTTAATTCATAAAAATAGGGCGGTTTTCTGAAAGAAAACCGCCCTAAAAACTTGAACAAAAACTATTTTACAAGTTCTTTGAAGTTTTTACCAGCTGAGAAAGCAGGAACTGTTTTTGCAGCAATCTTCAATTCTTTACCAGTTTGAGGGTTTCTGCCAGTTCTAGCAGCTCTTTTGCGAGCTTCCCAAGTACCAAAACCTACTAAAGTAACTTTTTTGCCTTTAGCAACTGTTTTTTGGATGATTTCTAAAGTAGCTGATAAAACATCAGATGAAACTTTTTGAGACAATTTAGTCTTTTTTGAAATCTCTTTTACTAATTCTTCTT
>CALVCR010000030.1 GCA_944326125.1 Candidatus Gastranaerophilales bacterium
GCAAATTTAAGTACAAAAGTGCAAGAAAAGACCATCTAATCTCAACACTATAAATTAGCCTCAAAACCCCAACAACTCGGCACTTCTGTCTAAAATTAATCGTCCCAAATGTCCTGATAAACTATACCCAGTCAGAGAGCATAAAAAAAGCACCCGAAGGTGCTAATTTTAAAAATGGCGGGAACGACGAGGCTCGAACTCGCGACCTCATGCGTGACAGGCATGCGCTCTAACCAGCTGAGCTACGCTCCCGCGTTTTCTGTCACCCGTCTAATATAATACGCTGAATTTTTTTTTGCAAGTGTTTATTTTTATTACCCGACTGGTTCAATTAAATACAGTCAACCGGAGAATTTCTTTAAACCCCGGATTCCTGTTAAATATAATCATTAAATCTTTTTCATACTTCCAGCTATTCTTAATTCCAAAGCCCCGTTTAGGGGCTTTTTTTTATACTGCCCCGTAAAATACTCAAAAATTCCCGCTGGTTCACGGCGTAAAATTTTGTGCTATAATACCCCGGTGAGGAATTAACAGAATGATTGAAAATTGGCAAATACCTTTATTAATGACAACGCTGGCAGGGCTAGCAACCCTCATTGGCGGATTTATAACCTTTTTTGTTAACAAAAATAATTTAAAAGTCCTTTCCATAGGTCTGGGATTTTCTGCAGGTGTAATGATTTTTGTTTCGTTTACCGAAATTTTAACTTCAGCAGACGAATTACTAACCGGATATTTTCCTAAAACTCATGACTGGATAGTTTTTGGAGGATTCATTATCGGAGTAATTATCTCAAAAATTATTGACATGTTTCTGCCGGACCACGTAGATGAAGGGATGTTTTCTAATTCAAATGATTCTGCAAGAAGTCATGCACATATAAAAAGAGCCGGGCTGCTTACCGCTATAGCTATTGCTATACATAACTTTCCGGAAGGCTTAGGAACCTTTTTGGTAACTTCTCAAGATTTAACAATCGGGATTTCCGTAGCAATTGCTATTGCTCTTCATAACATTCCGGAAGGTATTGCGGTTGCTCTTCCTATCTATCATGCAACAGGTAAAAAGAGAAAAGCTATCTGGTATTCTTTCTGGACAGGCATGACAGAACCTTTAGGTGCAATTATCGGTTTAGGCCTGCTCAATTGGTTTCTTCCGCAAGCATTCGTAGGATTCTTAATGGCAATCGTTGTCGGAATAATGATATATATAGCCTTTGACACACTGCTCCCGCTCTCCCATGAATACGGAGATTGGCACTATGCCATAGCCGGCATTATGTCCGGAGTAATTGTTATATGGGCAAGTTTGCTCCTCCTAAATGAAATTTAATTATACAATTTCTTTTGTTCATTTAGTCTTGTCTTCTTAATATTTGCGATTTGTGCCTTTAATTCATCTATCTCAAACAGATATTTTTGGATTTTATCATGGTAATAATAAGTTTCCTTGGTACTGGTACTCCTTTTTACAAGAGATTCAAGCTTATTTAAATCCAACTCCAATTCCGCAAGATGATTCTGATACTTAGCAATTTCTGCCTTGTCAGCCTCAGTCAATTTCAAGACTGTTCCTTTATATTGAGATAACGGAATAAGTTTTTTTGAAGCATAAAAATTCAAACCATATGAGTTCACAGAAAGATTCATTGTCACACACTCCTTTTTAAATTAAAAACCTGTAATAATAAAATTTGCCAAGATGAATAAAAAAAGTTTTTAATGTATAATTTAACCAAAAGAAGAAAGGAAACTTTTTATGACAAATTTATCACCATTACAAATCGAAAGACTTAAATACCAGCCAAAGCTTCCTTCATCTTTGGAAAATGGTATTAATCATCTTGTTTTACAAGAAGGTTCCGCAACAGAAGCAGTTGCTGACAAAGAAGACATTAAAAACTTATTTAAAAACACTTACGGAAAACCAACCGTAACATTCCAAACTTCAGCTGACTCAGTTCACAGCGAAGCAAGAAATGTAGGTGTAATTCTTTCCGGCGGACAAGCTCCTGGCGGACACAATGTTATTGCAGGTTTGTATGATGCTCTCAAACAAGCTAATCCTAACAATCAGTTATACGGATTTTTAGGCGGCCCAAGCGGTATCATCGACGGCAAATATGTTGAATTCAATGATCAATTTATAAATGATTACAGAAATACAGGCGGTTTTGATATTATCGGTTCAGGCAGAACTAAACTTGAAACAGAAGAACAGTTTAGAGATGCACTGGCCACATGCCGCAAACTTAATATTTCTGCAGTTGTAATCATTGGCGGCGACGATTCAAATACAAACGCAGCTCTTCTTGCGGAATGGTTTGTAGCAAATAATGCTAATATCCAAGTAATCGGATGCCCTAAAACAATTGACGGCGACTTGAAAAATGAACAGATTGAAATCTCTTTCGGATTCGATACAGCAACCAAAACTTATGCTGAACTTATCGGAAATATTGAAAGAGACGCAAATTCTGCTAAAAAATACTGGCACTTTGTTAAAATTATGGGAAGAAGCGCTTCTCACGTTGCATTAGAAGCAGCTCTTCAAACTCAGCCAAACATTACAATGATTTCCGAAGAAGTTGAACAGAAAAAAATGTCATTAGAACAAGTTGTTAACTACATGACAGATATCATTGTAAAACGTGCTAATGCCGGTAAGAACTTTGGTATTGCAGTTATTCCGGAAGGTTTAATTGAATTCATTCCTGAAATGAAGTCTATGATAGCAAACTTAAATGATATTATGGCTTCTCTTGAAACTGATCCGAGCTTTTTAGGTGCCACAACAATCAGAGAAAAATTTGATATTGTAGAAAACAGACTTGATGCTGATAATGCAAAAGTTTATGCATCACTTCCGGCACTTATTAAAGGACAGCTGCTTGCAGACAGAGATCCGCACGGAAATGTTCAGGTATCAAAAATTGAAACAGAAAAATTATTGATTGAAATGATTACTGAAAAATTAAATCAACTCAAGATTCAGGGTGAATTTATCGGTAAATTTTCTGCGCAATCGCACTTCTTCGGATATGAAGGAAGATGTGCATTCCCTTCAAACTTTGATGCTGACTACTGTTATTCACTTGGTTTCAACGCATTTGCATTGATCAACTTCGGTTTAACAGGATACCTTTCATCAGTAAGAAATCTTACCGAACCTGCTGCTGACTGGGTTGCAGGCGGAGTACCTCTTACAATGATGATGAATATGGAAAAACGTCATGGTGAAATGAAGCCGGTTATTAAGAAAGCTCTCGTAGAACTCGACGGACCGGTATTCAAGAAGCTGGAAGCAAACAGAGAAGATTGGGCTATGAATGACAGATACCTCTTCCCTGGTGCAATTCAGTACTTCGGACCATCATCTGTTTGCGATATTACAACTGTAACATTACAGCTTGAAAGTCAGGCAAAACAGCTTGCAGGTTCTGTAAGATAACAGAATGCTAATATTATTTAATGAGGTCAGGGAATTAATTCCCTGACCTCATTTTTCAACTTTACCTTCATAATTCTTGGTGATATTATATAGTTATGGTTAAAGCAAGTACTTTTGAAGAAGCTATTTCTCTTATAAAAGACCGGCTGGATATAGTAGACGTCGTATCACAATTTGTAGTACTAAAAAAAAGCGGAGCAAATTATTGGGGGCTTTGTCCTTTTCATAATGACTCAAAACCTTCTATGGCCGTAAGTCCGCAAAAAGGTATTTACAAATGCTTTGCCTGCGGCGAAGGCGGGGATGCGCTTAAATTTCTTGTTAAGGTTCAGAACCGAGAGTATAAAGACGTAATTTTAGAACTTGCGGAAAAGTTTGGAATTGAACTTCCGGACAAGTTTGAACACCCTTCATCAGAGACTAAAAGCCAGCGCAAACAAATGATTGACGCATGCAGAAAAGCGGCAAAGTTTTACCATACTGAACTTAGACAGGCAGAAGACGCTAATAAAGCTATGACCTATCTGAGAGGAAGAGGTATAACTGACGAAATTATTGACAAATTTACCCTCGGCTGGGCACCTAATAAGTTTGATGTATTATATAAAGAATTAAAAAAAGAATTTAATGATGATATTTTAGAAAAGGCTGGACTTATTCTTAAATCTCACTCAGGAAGCTGGATTGACAGGTTCAGAAACAGAATTATTATTCCGATTCAAAATGAAAACGGAGATTATATTGCATTTGGAGCACGTGCGGTAGATGAGGGGCAGAATCCGAAGTATCTTAATTCTTCCGACTCTATGATTTATAACAAAAGCAAGACTCTTTTCGGATTAAATTCAGCTAAAGATGCCATTCAAAAAGAAGACTCCGTAGTTATAATGGAAGGGTATTTTGATGTAATATCTGCGCAGGCAAACGGAGTGGGAAATTGTGTAGCATCTTGCGGTACAGCTATGACTGCGGATCATATTAAGTTGTTATCCCGATATACAAAATCAAGAAAAATATATCTTTCATTTGATACGGACTCCGCAGGAGTCAACGCTACAAAAAGAGGAAGCGAAGTTATTAAAAATACCTTCGCCACATTAGGGAACGTTAAACAGTTTGACGAAAGCCATATTTCAACCTCTGCAGACAAGAAATATTCTTGTGAAATAAGGGTAGTTTCCCCTCCACAGGGAAAAGATCCGGATGAATTCATACGATCTGCCGGCGGCGAAGCTTTTAATGAATACATAAAGTCTGCGCCTCTTTTGATTGACTTTTTATTAAACAATGTCTTGAAAGAAAAATCTAATGCTAAAACCCCTCAGGAAAAAGCTGAACTGGTTGAACAAGTTATTGATATATTAAAAGATATTAATAATAAAATTATTCAATCCGAATACGTAAAAATGGTATCAAATGTATTGGAAGTTGATGAGAATGCAATGCTGAAAGAACTTGGAAAGCTAAGCAGTATAATCGATTCACGTCCGATTTTCAATGACAGAAAAAATGTTGTAACAAATTCTTCACAATTTGAAATAAGAGCGCAAAAAAATTTATTGAGCGTTTTTCTATCCGACAACGGTTCATTGAATTATCAAAAACTCAATGAATTATTACCTCAAGATATCATTCAAGATGAAACATTAATAATTGTAAAAAATACAATTGACAAATTGGCATGTACAATAAATAATGTTAGGGAATTGACAAAAAATTTATATACAGAATTCATTGAGGATGATAACTTAACACAAATATTAACAGACCTTGTAGAAATGTCAGAAGCCTTTAACTCTCTTGATGAGGAAGAATTGGAAAGGGCTGTTAGGGAAAATATAACAAGACTAAAACGGTGCTATCAGGATCACGAAGCTGAAAAACTCCGCCAGCAATACAGACAAGTTAACAATGATGATATGGAAGCACTAAAAATACAAATTCAGCTTAGAGATAAAATTAAATTAAGGACTGGAGATAAATAATGACCCAAAAAAGAAACTCAAGATCATCAGTAGTAAGCGTTATGGAAGACGAAAACCTCGATTTATTAGATTTTGATTCCGAAAAAGACGTAGACGAAGATGCTGTTGATTATATTGAAACAGATTTGGGCACCGATAATATTGAAGATATTATTGTGTCCTCAAAATTGAACGGTGTTAAAAACGAAGATTTCTATATGATGGATACTTCTGATTCAACAGTGGAAGCTGACATGGATACAGAGGTTCCTAAAGGTGTTGCGGTAGAAGACCCTGTAAGACTTTATTTAAGAGAAATCGGTCGTATCAAACTTCTTTCCACAAGCGAAGAAATTGAACTTGCAAGAAAGATTATTCAAGGCGGAACTCCGGGCGCTATAGCGAAACGTAAGCTCGTTCAGGCAAACTTGAGACTTGTTGTAAGTATTGCTAAAAAATATGTAGGAAGAGGTATGTTATTCCTTGACCTTATTCAAGAAGGAAACCTCGGCCTTATAAGAGCAGCAGAAAAATTTGACCATGAAAGAGGATTTAAGTTCTCTACTTATGCAACATGGTGGATTAGACAAGCTATTACAAGAGCCATTGCAGATCAGGCAAGAACTATTCGTATTCCTGTTCACATGGTTGAAACTATTAATAAACTTAAAAAAGTTACAAGAAGACTGGCTCAGGAACTTTCAAGAAAACCGACCGAAGAAGAATTGGCAGTTGAAATGGGCGTTTCTATTTCTAAGTTAAGAGAAATTGTTAAAATAGCTCAAGAACCTCTCTCTCTTGAAACTCCAATCGGTAAAGAAGAAGATTCAAGATTGGGTGATTTTATTGAAGATAAGGAAGCAGATGCTCCTATCAAAACCGTAGCATCAGAACTCTTAAGAGAAGACTTGGCAGAAGTTCTCTGCACATTATCACCAAGAGAAAGAGATGTATTAAGACTCCGTTTCGGTATGGATGACGGACGCCAGAGAACATTAGAAGAAGTAGGACAGCTCTTCGGTGTTACAAGAGAACGTATCAGACAAATTGAAGCAAAAGCTTTAAGAAAACTGAGACATCCTAATCGCAGTAAAAGATTAAGAGAATACGTCGAAAACTAGAATATTTATAGGGGCGGCTTTTATGAAATAAAAGCCGCCCCTTAGAAAGATAAAAGGAGTTTAAAAAGATGCTGGCAACTATTGAGTCAAAAAGTATTAAAGATAGAGAATCCGCAATAAGGACTATAAATACCGAAATTGATGCCATTTCAAGGCTCAAAGATTCTGTAGCGCTGGAAAATCTCTCTAATGCTCTCGATATGATGCAAAACTCTACGGGAAGAATTATTGTAACCGGTATGGGAAAATCAGGTCATATCGGAAAAAAAATTGCAGCATCTCTTGCTTCCACAGGGACACCTTCATTTTTTGTACATCCGGCTGAAGCCAGCCACGGTGATTTGGGAATGATTACAGAAAATGATGTTGTTATTGCAATTTCAAACAGTGGTGAGTCAAAGGAACTTGTAGATATTATTAATTATTGCAAGCGTTTTGGAATAAAAATCATTGCTATCACCAAGAACCCTGAAAGTTCTCTCGGCAAAGCCGGAGACATTGTATTAGAACTTCCTAAATACGAAGAAGCTTGTCCTTTAGGACTTGCGCCGACAAGTTCAACTACCGCAACTCTTGTTCTGGGTGATGTTTTAACAGTGGGATTAATTGAAAGAAAAGGGTTCTCTAAAGAAGACTTTAACTTAAGACATCCGGGAGGTAAATTAGGTTCCATACTGAAACGTGTAGGCGACTTAATGCATACCGGCCAGGATATGCCGATTTTGGATGAAAACTCTAATATGCAGGCTGTTCTATTAGAAATGACCTCAAAATGTCTTGGCTGTGTAGGATTTATTAACCAATCCGGAATTCTAACGGGAATGCTTACTGACGGGGACTTAAGAAGATGCTTATCACCGTCCATTTTGAGTGAAAAAGCTGTTCATATTATGACAAAGAACCCTAAGACCGTATCTAAAGATATGATTTCAGCAGAAGCTTTAAAAATTATGCATGATAAAAAGATTACAAACATGTTTGTAGTAGAAAACAGCAAACCAATAGGTGTAATCCATATCCATGATCTTTTGAACAATGGTGTAGCCTAAGAGGGGCAAAGGGGTAAAGGGGTAAAGGGGTAAAGAGCAAAATTATTGCAGATTAGGATCTATATATTCCCCATTCCCTTATGTATTCCTCCCTTATATATTTCCCCCCCCCTTGAAGTTTGAAAAAAATGAGTTAAACTAAAAATATAAGGTATGGTTTTATGAGTTCAATTTCATCAATAGATACATCGCTTTACTCCGGTTTAATAGAGAGCATGCAAGCCACATCAGGCAGAAACAGCTCTGCTAATGCTGCTCAGCCTACGTATGGCAGCTCTGATGCAGAAACAGCACAAGTTGATTTAAGCAATTATTATTCAGATATTACACCGGGAGATTTACTAAGAACTGTCGGTGATAATGTGGCACAATCTGCGGAGGCTCTTGATAATGCGATGGTCTCTGCAATCCAAAACGGATATACGGTTCAAGATGCAATAAATATCAAGCTTGCAGAAACAGCATACAAGGCTAATGCGTATGTAATGAAATCAACCGTTGATACTTTTGAGTTAACAATTTAACTTAAATGCAGGTGTATTCCCAAAAGAATAGCCAAAACAGCTATGACAACAAGGAGCGCAACTCCTTGCGGAGATTTAAAGCTGAAATATTCGTGTGAATTCATTACCCGCTTTGTATAAGTATCAATAAAATGAGACATATACAGAACTGAGAATATTGCAATATAATAAGGGTTTAGTTCAAGAGTTTCCCCGTATTTAACTATGGTATAACGTTGAATAATTTTAAGTGTTCTATATGCAAGCGCTACACTAATAATATACTGAATAAGTCCGACCACAACAGCTACGCTGTGACTAAATTCAACATCTGAAAGAATATATCCGGCATAGGCAATAATGCTCAATCCCAGAATTGCTGCAAGCCATTTAAATTTTAAACAATCTCTTTCATTAACAGCAAGATTGTTTATGGCTCTAAAGTTAATAAAAAACCAGAGAGTTGAAAAGAGTCCGAAAGTTAAAATTTGCAGAGCAAAAAACACTCCAAAATCCTGAAACTTCAAGCCTTTAAGCTCCGGTTCTTTAAAAAAGGCCCCGCATTTTAAGCATCTTTCGGTATCAGATTCTACCAGATTTTCACAAAACGGACATTTTACAACTTCAGACATATAAACTCTCCACTGAGTTAATTTTACCATACTATATGATTTTTGCGCAATACTCGGCAATCGGGCAATTTTCGCAATCAGGTTTAATTGGTTTGCAGACGTTTTGTCCATGGGTTACAAGCAATGTATTTATATCAATCCAGTATTTAACCGGCAGTTTTTCACGGAGTGCAAACTCAGTCTCTTCGGGATTTTTAGTCTTAATATAGCCAAGCCTGTTAAAAATTCTGTGGACATGGACATCTACGCAGATAGCAGGCTTATTAAACCCTCTTGATAGAACAAGGTTAGCCGTCTTTCTTCCGACTCCGTTAAATTTGATCAAGTCTTCAATCTCATCCGGAACTTTACCGTCCAGCTCTTCGTCGATTTGTCGGGAAAGTTCAATAATTTGCTTTGCTTTGTTTTCATAGAACCCGACCGGATAAATAGCCTCTGCTAAGTCTTTTACACTAATCTGCTTCATTTCTTTAGGGGTTTTTGCAAGCTTAAGCATCCTTAATGTGGCAGGATATGTAGTTTTATCGTTAGTTCTCAGACTCAGAATGCAAGAAATTAAAACAAGATAGGGGTCATTAAAGGTGTCCATTAATTGTACAAAATCGCTTAACGGCTGTTTAGCATCTTTAAGTTTTTGTACAATAAAATCGATATTACTTTTCCCCATCTTGTGAATCCAGTTATCCCTTTCACCTGTGTATTTCTATCTCCCTACATGCGCTCTGGAGCAGACACTGCAAGAATATCAAGTGCATTTTTGAGAGTAATTCTTATAGCTTCCATTAAAGCAAGTCTTGATTTCATTAATTCTTTATCTTCTGATATTACACGATTTGAGTTATAGAATGAATGGAATTCACCGGCAAGCTCCTGAACATAGCGGCATATTGTGTAAACTGTTCTGTTTTGTGCAGACAGAGTAATTACAGACTTAAACTCTTCCAGCTTTAGAATAAGGGTTTTAGCCGTATCTACTGTCTTGAGAACTAAATTCTTGTCAAAATTATCTAACAATTCTTTAAGCTCAGATTCAGTCATAGGAGCAGGAGTTTTTTCTCCCGATTCAGGGTTAAGTTTTTCTGAAACAGCATTCCTTAAGATTGAGCAAACTCTTGCGTAGGCGTACTGAACGTAGAATACAGGGTTTTCATCCGTAGATCTTTTGGCAAGTTCAATATCGAAATCAAGAGTCATATCAATATTTCTCATAGCCATCCAAAAACGGGTTGCATCTACGCCGACTTCTTCTATTAAGTCATCCAGAGTAACCATGTTTTTAC
>CALVCR010000031.1 GCA_944326125.1 Candidatus Gastranaerophilales bacterium
ACGACTGCCGTGTTCTTTTAAAATTCGTTTTACAATTTCAATTTTTTCTTTGTCCCTAATCGGCTCTACGCATACCATTTAACCATTCTCCTTTACTGTTACACATCTTACCTCTGAATATCTAAAACATATCCAAACATGTAACAAAATTGTCATTTTGTTACATAGGAACTAACAAGGAGTATGCGATGGCAGAATTTAACGAAATAAAATTTAAAGGACAAGTTCAGAACTATTCAATGCTAAAAGCAGGGTTGAAATGTTCTGATTTAGAAGGGAACTTGAAATTACAATCTATCTTTAATGCCATTGATACCACTAATGCAAATGGAGTAAAAGATGGAGTTCTTGATGAAAATGAAATAAAAATTTTTATGCAAAAAACTGTTGAGTTTGCAAAAGGTGGACGTGATAAAAATCTTTCCTCTAAAGAAGCTAATAAATTATTACAATCATTAGGTCTTACCAATTTAGCAGATACTGATTTGTTTGCTTTGTTAAATTCTTTTTCTGCTCAATCAAAAAATATTAAACAAACAATAAAAAATAATCAAAATAATTCTAATATTATTGAATATACAGATGGTCACACCGAAGAAATTTTCCAAGATGGTTCAAAAATTTTAACGATTAAAAATGGAAATAAAACGACTATAACAAAACAAGATAAAGATGGAAAAATAATTTCAAAGACTGAAATAATTGTAGCAAATGGTGTTAAAACTGTTATTGAATATGAAGGTGAAACCCCAAAAACTAAAACAGTAACAGATGCAAATAATCATACAATTGCAAGTTATACTTTAGAAAAAAAAGCAGAAACTCTGGTTCGGGAAGAAAACTCACAAACGGGAGATGTAACTACCTATCAGGACGGAGTAAAAACAATCACTAAAAAAGACAGAACTGTTATTGTTGAGAAAGATGGCACGACTACAACAACTTCTCCTGATGGAAATATAACTACAGTTAGTTCTGAAAACGGTACTGTTACGACAGTTAAAAATCCTGAAGATAATTCTGAAACCGTTACAACAACTGATAATGGCGGTACGATAACTATTTTAAACAAAAAAGACGGTAAAAATATCTCTCAATCAATAACAAAGGATGGGCAAGTATATTTTGTTGAATATGATGGCAACGGGAATACAAAGGGAGTTGTTGTTCTAAATGGTGAAAGTCCTGCGGTAATTGCAAAGAAATTTGGATGTAAATTGGAAGATTTGATAACAGCAAACGCTGATGCAATTAAAGGCAAAGCTCCAAATCAATATTTCTTGGTTGGTACGGATATCATTATTCCGGGGGAGATGAGCGCTGATAAATTTGCACAGTTAAACGCTGGCAGACAAACAAACAAGCAAGCTATTAGTAAATATACTAAATTTATAGAAGTTAAACAGGCTAAAATTAAAGCCGAAGATGATGAACTTGCAGCCAGAAAAGGACACGGAAGATCTTTTATAGAGCAAAAATGGAATACTTTTGAAGAATGTGCAAAAGCATATTATGTAAGAGAGGGTGTGACCAATCCTACTAAAAGACAAATAGAATTAAGAGTTAAAGAACTACAAGAATTAAATCCGAACCTTAAAGATGGTGAAATTAAAGGTAAAAATATAATTGCAACATTCAGTCCGGAAACAGATGCTCAAATTGGAGCAGGACAACAAAAAAGAGAAACGGCTCGAATGGAAGCCAAACATAAAGCCGAAACTGTTACCGGTAAAAGTATGGCACAAGTTATGTATAATGCCATAGATAACCACATAGGTGGTGTTAGTGAAAAAGATTTCCAAGCGAATCTAAAAAAGGTAAATGCAGATAATATTGTGGGATTATTAAAACAATATAATGAAATTTCTCCTAATGAATCTTTAATTGAAGCAATCATGGATGAAACCGTGAATACGTTGAAAACTAGGCGTGATACAGTCAACAAAATAGTAAATGCCTTGATACAACGTGCAGAAAAGGCTAATGTTAGCGATGAAAGACAAAAACAAGCCATAGAAGCATGCAAACAAGAATTAAATTCTTATTGGTCATTGGGTATCGGTTATTGTCAAACTTCAAAACTCGACGGACTAATAAACAATCTAATCGGAACTATTGATGCTGCAGAAGCATTGACTAATGAAGAAATAAATAGAATGAGTGGAAACGGTATTAATGAAACTTTGGACTTGATGAATACGCAAGTTACAGAAAATACATCCGCTTTGAATACGCAATTAGCAGAAGATGGCTGGTGTGCAGATTTATATGAAGGTCTGAAATGGTGTGTGGGTTCTGATAATCTTGATGAACATGTAAAAGCTGATTTAAAAGAATATGAAGGATATATTGCAGAGCTGCAAAAAGCTGAACAAACAGGTGGTGAAGCCGGATTTAAAGCAGAATTCAAGGAAATTTTTGGAGTTGATTATGACCCGAATTTGATGAAAGGTTATAATAAATTACAATCAAATTTTGCAATGGCACAAGGCTTAACAATGCAAAAAGAAGGTTTTTATTGTGAATTTGAGTCTTGTATTAATGGTCAAGCAGATTATTCTTTAATGCGTGCTAAATATGGACAATATTTAGTGCAGCTTGCACAGGCCGAAAGACAAAATATTGATGTAAATAATGCAGTAGATTCAGTTATTGCGAGCCAGTTACAAAAATCAGGTTTAGATATTAATACCGCAACTGATGCACAAAAACATAAAGCTTTACAAATAGTTATTTCTGATACATACAAAGCTATAGATGCTGAATTAAATAAATATACACAAGGTCGTTCATTAGCAAATATGGAAAAACAGCTCAAAAATGCAGGTTCTGCCGTATTTGGCAATAAAAATGACATTGCCTTTAGAGTAAACGATTATATTTCGTCACAACAACAGGGTGGTGCTGCCGTTAATATGGCAGTTAAAGCAGCAGGTGCTATCGCTATTGGTGTTGCAACAGGAGGTGTAGGATTTGCAGCACTGGCAACGGCAGCAGGAGCAACAGCAGTTCTTTCTGCGACTGTTGACTTAACTGACAGAGTATCTTCGGAAGTAGGGCTTAAAGAAGATGAAGTCGCGAATATTCTCAAAAATGCGACTATTGATGGTGCTTCTGTGTTTGCCGGTGGTATGGTTGGTAAATATGCAGCTATGTTTAAAAATGCAAACGCTTTTGTCCAAGCTGGTGGTAAATTATCTATGATGATGGCAGGAGATGTTGCAACCGGTGCTGCCGCTGAATATTTACAAACTGGTACCATTACGTTAGAAGGTGTCGCATTCCAAGCTGTGTTCTCTGCGGCAGGTAATTTAGTTTCACTGAAACAACTTGCTAGAACAGATGTTCCATCAACAACTTCAGGCAACCCTCAATCAGTCAGAGTTTCTAAAGGTGTTAATGGTGATGTTAATAATCATAGAGATGTAATTGCGGATGGTGAAGTTGCTGCCGATGATTTAGCACCATCCATAACAAAAACAGGAGATGAAGTTTCTCAGGCTCCAATCATAGTTGATACCGAAGTGCTTACATCTAAAATTGAAACTCCTATTACACCTCAACAAAAATATACAAAAGAATTTGAGCCTGCTTATAACGATACTTATGCATCCCCTGAAATAATTGATGAAAGACTTGGTTTGAATAATACAGAATTAAAAGATATGGGAGAATATTATCGCGAACTTGAAACAAGAGAATTTGAGCCACACTATGAAAAACGTGAAGTTAATGCAAAAACTATTGATGAACAATTTAATCCTGAAAATCCCGAATTGAAAAAACTTAACGAAGAATTTGCATCAGGGAATTCTATGCTGCAAAAACAAGCAGCTGTTGAAAATGCAATAGAGAATTTAAGTTATCAAAACTATTCACCTGAATATGTAGAAAATATCAGAACAAAAATAAAAGAGATTTCTGTTGACAATCCTGAAATGGAAAAATCTTATAATGAACTTTTAGATTTAGCCGCTCACGATGCAAGTATAGAAAGAGCAAGCCTAATTCGTGAAAAAGATTATATAGAAAGAACTTACGGAACACAAAAATCGGCTCAAGAAAGTGTAAAAGTTTTCTCCGACCATTTTGAACAAGTTAATGCGGCGAAAGAAAATGACTATATAAGAAGAACCTATCAAAATCCAAGCGGTAAATCAGCATCAGAAAGTGCACAAGTTTTTGAAAAAGAATTGGCAGTAAGAGATAAAGTTAAACAGATAGATGAACAATTGCATCAAAAAACTTTATTAGATGGTGATGAATTATTTGAAAGAATAACTCATTCGGATAACCCCGAATTGAAAAAACTTGGAGAAGAATACAAAAAATTAGAAGTTCAAGAAGAAGAATTGAAGCAACAAGTTGAAAGGTTAAAAGAACAAATCAGAAGAAAATCACAAACTTCTGCAAGTGAAATTGACAGTAGATTTAACCATTCAAATCCAGAATTAGATTTAATGAATACAAAATACAAAAGTTTAGAACTGCAACAAGAAAAATTAAAGACACAGGTTGAAAAATTAAAACAACAAATGCGCGAAAAAGTTACTGTAAATGTTAACGATATTGATACAAGACTAAATCAAAGAACAGACGATTATGAGGATTTAGTAACAGATTTAAGAAATAGAGAAGCTGCAGGTATAAGAGCTAAGAAAGAACTTGAACTTGAAAGAGCAGAAAAAATTGCTGTTGAACGTGAACAAGCATATATTGACAGAACCTATGGTACACGCAAATCAGCAATCGAAAGTGCTGATGTATTTAAAGCGAATCCTACAATAACAATTGGGCAAGCAAAATTACAATGCAGTGACGATAAGTTAATTGACTTAGTAACTACAAAAGATGGAAATGTTCAAAAAAATGCACTTGATCTTGCTATACAATATAAAAAACTTGCAAATTGTAATTATGATGAGGTAAAATTTTTACTTCAACAATGTAGTGGTAATTACAAAAAAGTTAATGAAATAATGGCTAATATTCAATCAGAGTTTGATAGATTGGGTTTAGAGATTCGACAAGGAATGATTCTTTTTAAAGGATTAAAATTGGGACAATATCCAGAAGGTACAACAGTTCGAGATTTATGTAAAAAAAACGGTATTGTTCTGCCCGATGGTACCGATGAGGCTAAATTAATACACGGCTGGTATACAATAGACAAATTAATGAGCTTTTATACATACGGGAAAGGTAAATATATAGATACCTTCAATTCAGGAAATATAATGAAGGATCTTGTTGTTGCAGACGGGTTGAATAGTCTAACTAGGTTCGATTGTATTTCATATAATAGACAAGAAGAAATTGCAGATTTGATAGCTGATACTTTATCAAGTCCCCCATCAAAGGATGCGTATTTTGCTCTTGGATGTTTTAAAGGCGATATGAGTGACCAAATTCAAACAAGAAGGATGATAAAAGAAGGTAATGACATTGAAGAATATTTGTCAAAGAATCCATTAAAGGAATCTACAAAAGTTAAAAGAGCAGATTCCTATGAAATACTTAGTAATTTAAAATTTGCTGATGGAGTATCATTGAAAGATGCACTAACAAATCCACAATATCATGACAGATTATCTCAAATACAATCTTTAAAAGGGCAAAGTTTCATAAATGACAGATTTATGAGCACTAGTTTATTTGATAATCAGGCTTTTGGAAATTGTCCTGTAAACTGGGACTTAGAAGTTAGCGAAGGAGTTGGTGCAACTGTTTTAGATATTTTGGGCCTTACGAGAGAAGGAGAACTTTTATTAAATAGAGGTCTAAAAGTTACAATTATTGAAATAGATGACACTATACCAAATGGAGTAGTAAATATAAAAGCAAAAGTAGAAAAAGCTGATTAAATAGATAAAATTACTAAAAACTAAATATTTAATATGTTAAAAAGTAATATAATCATTCATATTCAATTTCGAATAATTTTTTTCTGTCTGTTTAAAATATTCAGGTGATAGAGTTTTTGATTTTGAATTTTGTTTTATACAGTGTTTTTTGTTTCATATATGGTAAATTTTTTAAATACATTTCTTCTTGTATGGTTTGTTGATTTTTATCAATATCATTTGAAATTGACATCCCCATTTTGCCATCGGATGTGTTTCTGTTACTTGCCCTGCCGTTGTCCTGATAAACAATTTTTGGTATCATATCGAGGTTTATTATTGCGTTGCTTAGGGCACTTGCAATACATTGGGTGTTTTCTTCAAGCATGATTTCGTAACCGACAAGAGCAGTCGATTTCCAATCCAAAAATCTGACCAAAGTTGCCCGACAAGGCTTGCCCGTAAACGGATTAATCACTTGAAACGCCAGTTTGTGACCGTCTGCGACTAAAATATCCCCGACTTCAAGCAGGCTTGCATCTCTTTTGATATACGGTTCGACTTTGTCTGACAGTGCTTTTTCACCGTCTCGAGCTAACACCCATTTGTCGTAATTATTGTCTTTAAACCACTTTGCATATCTTCTAAAAGTAATATCTGCAGGGATGAAACTTTGACCTTGCTCTTTGAGCTTGTATTTTGTAAGTGCGATTGCTTTGCCGATACAAAGCCTGTTGGGATGAAGAAGTAAACCCATAAATATTTTGATTTCTTCATCATTAAGTATGGTTCTGTAATCATTAACACTACTATATTTATATTGTGGTAAAAGCTTTGTATAATCTTCGATTCCGTTTAGCATTGAAAGCCAACGATGCAAACTTCCTCGGGATATTTTGCCTAGAATTTTATATAAGTGAGCATTTGAAGTATTGTGCAATTTAACAAAATCGTAATCGGATTGAAGTTTATTTGTTGATTTCTTCCTAAACTCAAGCCATTTGTGGATTA
>CALVCR010000032.1 GCA_944326125.1 Candidatus Gastranaerophilales bacterium
ACGGCTAAGCCTTATAGAGCATCTGATGAAGCGCAGAAAGTACTTAATGTTGAACCGCCTGATCCGACAAGAGCCCATCCGGATCCAAATATACCGATTTATAAATACAGGCTCAAAATAACTAAAAAAGGTATTTTAAAGTATTTTTCCCACCTTGACTGGCAGAATACTTTCCATAAGGTACTGGCAAGAACAGGTTTAAATGTTGTGTATTCCCTTGGTTTCAATCCTACGATGAAAGTCTCTATGGGAATTGCACTTCCTCTGTTTGCCGAAAGTGAAGGAGAGCTTGTTGATATAGAATTATATGACAAATTTGAGCCGGAAGAACTTAAAAATATAATTAATTCTAAGCTGCCTGACGGGGCAAAAATTATTGAGATAAAGTGTATTGAAAGGAACTCTCCTGCCGTTGATATTACAGCGTTTTGGGCTGAATATAAAATTACTCCGTATTCTAAATCAAATCAGAATTCTCTTTACAATTTTGAAAAATTCAGGTATGATGTAGAAAAAGTTTTATCTTCGCCTGAGATTTTAATCACGAAGAAAAACAAAAAAGGTTTAGAAAAAACAACAGATATTAAGAGATCTATCGGGTCGCATAGATTTGAAGAAGAAAGTCTGTTCATATATCTTAAAACCGGTCACGGTTCCGAAATCCCCGCATTAAGGGCTGACAGCTTAATGGAGATTGTTAATAAAGATCAAATATTTGATATAACAAGAATTCGGTTCCTTGATGAAAAATTGAGAGAATTATAGTTTAGTAAAGGATTTAAGACAAATGAAAGAAACAACTTTAGCTAACAAAATTGTCATAGCTGAGCGTGATAATATTGCTGCGGTTATGGAAAACGGAAAAGTTTCAGAATTTTTTGTACATAGAGGCGAAATAATTTTAGGTGATGTTTACCTTGCACAGGTTGAAAATATTCTTCCGAGTATTGAAGCAGCTTTCGTTAACGTGGGCTCAGACAAAATGGGATTCCTGCACGCACAGGATGTTACCGGAAAAGGAGCCTTGCAGGATAAATTAAAACCGAAACAGAAAATTGTCGTACAGGTTGTAAAAGAACCTACCGGACACAAAGGTCCGCGCGTTACAACGGAAATTTCTCTTCCGGGAAGATTCCTGGTTCTTATGCCAAACGAAACCGGTATTAACGTAAGTAAAAAAATTACCTCAGCAAAAGAAAGAGCAAGACTTAAATCAGTAGTTAACCTCTTAAAACCTGTAGGGGTTGGTATTATTGTAAGAACAGAAGCTGAAGGTCAGACAGAAGCAGATATTCAGGAAGATTTAGAAATCCTTCTCGAAAAATGGAATAATATTGTAACATCTGCTGAAAGCCTGACTCCGCCAAGTCTTCTTTACAGGGATCAGGATTTGTTATACAGAGTTATCCGCGAAGCCTGCAATGAAGAAACTCAGGAAATTATAGTTGATACAGCTTTTGCGATGAACAGAGTTCAGAATATTCTCCAGAACTGGCATATGAATAAGAATATTAATGTAACTCTTTACAAGGGTTCAGAACCGCTTCTTGTTGCAATGGATATTCATAAAGAGATTAAAGCCGCTCTCCAGATGAAAGTTAATCTTCCGTCAGGCGGATATTTATTCATTCAGACAACGGAAGCTTTAACCGTAATCGATGTTAACAGCGGCAAGTTTACAAACTCTGCAACTCAGGACGAAACAATACTTAAAACTAATATTGAAGCGGTTCATGAGATTGCAAGACAGCTGAGATTAAGAAATATCGGCGGTATGATTATTATCGACTTTATCGATATGACTTCTCGTGTTGATAAGCTTACTATGATGGAAGAGCTTGAAATGGCAATGGAACAGGACAAAGCTAAGCCTCAAGTAGGTCAATTATCAGATTTAGGGCTTGTTGAAATGACACGTCACCGTCAAGGTCAGGCAATTAGCGAAATCTTTGCTAAAAGATGCCCGCACTGCCAGGGCAACGGGTATATAATGGAAGATATTAAGTTTGCGTCCGCTACATCTGAAGGTGAATATAGAGCAAAAGCCGCTAAGCTTAAGCTTCCTGTAAGCAACAGAAAAAATAATAAATTTAATAATAACAAATTCAATAACCAGAACAAACCGGAAGAAACTGCGGTTCAGGAAATTCCGGTTCAGGAAGAAAAGCTTGAACAAACGACAAATCCTTCTGTTGAAGCTCAAGAAGCAGCAAACGAAATTAAACAGGAAAAAGAAACAAGAAAGAAAAATTCAAGAAAATCTAAGTTTGACAAGAAAAAGGTTAAAGAAGAAGTTTCTAATCCAGATTTAGCTCAAACTGTTATAACTGAAAGTGCTGAAATTGAACCGGTAATTCCAGAGACTGTTGTTGAAGTCAAAGAAGAACCGGCTCCTGAAGCTGCCATTGAAGAACAGGCAGAAGAAAAACCGAAGAAAACACGTTCAAGAAGACCTAACAGAAATACACAAAAGAAATCAAGAACAGCGAAAAAGAGCGCAGCTAAAAATGCAGAAGAATAGAATTTTTTCAATAATACTGGCAATATGTTTAATAATGCCGGTCAGTGTAATGGCAGAGGATATTTACTCAAATATTCTCAATCAACCGCCTGCCGCCGAAACTCCTGTAGAACAGCCGATGCCTGCCGGTGAAGAGTCTGCTGCTCCTCTTGATGAGGCGGTATCTCAAGAACAGCCGGCCCCTGCAGAGCAGACATATAAGCAGCCTGTGAGCAAACGAAAAATAGCAAAGAAATTTCTTGCGGCTATGGCCGGAGTTCTGATTTCATCTTTTCTGATATTCTTTATTCTGACTGTTTATAACAAAATCAGAGAAAGTATACTTAATCAGGTTAAAACTCCGGAAGGAACAACTTCGCTTGAAACTCCTGACGATTTGGAAGGTGCGGTTAAGACTTTTCTTGATAAGACAGAATGGAATAATAAATTATAGGAAAGCTCTCTGATGGCTCGTGAATTTCAGTTTTATATTGTACCGACTCCAATAGGAAATATTCAGGATATTACCTATAGAGCTGTGGAAATTCTTAAGTCTGTCGATTTAATAGCCTGTGAAGATACAAGAGTTACCCAGAAGCTTTTGTATCACTATGATATTCACACAAAATGCGTTTCATACCATAAATATAACGAAAGAGAGCGGGTAGAGTTTTTCCTCAATGAATTGAATTCGGGTAAAACCGTTGCACTTGTTTCTGATGCCGGTACTCCTATGATTTGTGATCCGGGTGAAGTTATAATTAAGGAACTTGTTAAAAATAATATAACTTTTACGGCGCTTCCGGGAGCTTCCGCGGTTACAACATTCCTTTCACAGATACCGAGAAGCGGTGAAGAGTTTACTTTTATTGGTTTTATTCCGCGAACTGAAAAACAGATTAAAGAACTTGCGGTTAAATACAGCAGCAGTAATCTGGTTTTCTATGATTCACCCGAAAGAATACTTAAAACGCTGGAAACTATTAAATCCGTAAGATCCGAAGCCGAAGTGTCTCTGGGAAGAGAGTTGTCAAAACTGTTTGAGGAAGTTAAAACCGGTACAATATCTGAAATTATTGAATATTTTAAAGACGGTATTAAAGGTGAAATAGTCTGTATGGTATATGCGGAAGCGGATGCTTTCGACTTACAAACAGAGAACAAGATAAAAGAGTTAAAGTCTAAAGGGTTTAAGGATAAAGAGATATCGATTATTTTATCAACCCTGTACGGACTAAATAAGAACGAGATTTATAAGAAAAGTTTAGATTTGTAAATCTTTGTAAACATTCTTGCAAAAATCCTAAAGTTTTCAAAAATTATGCCGATATGTATATTACGGACAATACATTTACCAGAAAGGATTAAGCAGGATATGTTAAAGAAGATTGCTAACCCCACAAATAATACTTTCAGTGGTGTTGAATTTATATTAAGAGGAGCCAAAAAACGAAGAGCCATGGCTATTTCTAATGCAGTTACGGTAAATACTGAAGCCGGAATTGAAGTAAAACTGCAAGCTGTGAAGTAATGGGGACTGACGATTAAGTAAGATGGTTGAGAGTATGAACGGCGGCTGATTTTGGAACAAAATCAGCCGCCGTCATTTATTAATTCTTTCCTACAATGTTAACAAGCGGAGAAGATGCACTTGCATATGCTTTAACAGGGATTCGTCCTGCTTCGTATGCAGCGCGGCCTGCTTGAACACCGAGCTTAAAGGCTTCTGCCATTTTAACCGGGTCTTCAGCAAGAGCGATTGCGGTGTTAACAAGACAGAAGTCTGCACCTTGTTCCATTACAAGAGAGGCTTCGGAAGGAACACCGAGTCCTGCATCGACAACTACCGGAACTTGAGCTTGTTCAATAATAATCTTTATGTTTTCAAGAGTTTTTACGCCCTGACCTGTACCGATAGGGGAAGCAAGCGGCATAACCGTTGCGCAGCCTATTTCTTCAAGCCTTTTTGCAAGGATAGGATCCGGATTTATGTAAGGTAATACTACAAAATCTTCGTCTATCAGGATTTTGGCTGCTTCAAGAGTCGCTATAGGATCCGGCATGAGGTATTTAGGATCAGGGATTACCTCCAGTTTTATCCAATTATTGATTCCCATTGCACGTGAGAGCCGTGCTACACGGAGAGCTTCTTCGACAGTGGCACAGCCGGCAGTATTTGGCAGAATCCAGTATTTTGAAGTGTCTATGTGTTCAAGAATGTTTTCGTGTCCCGGAGCTTTCATATCAACCCTTCGAATTGCTACGGTTATAATATCAGCTCCGGAGGCTTTAAGAGCCTGTTCCATAACTTCGTAGGAAGTATATTTACCTGAGCCTATCATTAATCTTGATGAAAATTCTTTGTCTGCAATTTTAATACCCATAATTTGAGCCCTCCTTGATAAAAAGATTATACCTCTAAAAAAACACTTTTAAAAATAATGTGTTTATGATATTATTGAACTACCGTCTGGAGACGTGGCCGAGTAGGCTGAAGGCGGCACCCTGCTAAGGTGTTATATGGGGCAACCTGTATCGTGGGTTCGAATCCCACCGTCTCCGAATAAAATCGGGCTGACTTTGGTCAGACCCGATTTTATTTTGCTTGATGAGGATGAGAAAACTGTAATTTAACGGGACATTTTATCTGAACGCATAAAAAGATTATTCGGCAAAGTTGGCTTTGTGTTTGAACTTTGGCGGTCGGAAGTAATCGTTTTATATGTTACAAAACGGTCTTTTACTGGTC
>CALVCR010000033.1 GCA_944326125.1 Candidatus Gastranaerophilales bacterium
TACGCCTCGGAGACGGAGATAATAGAATCTCAGTCATCGGGAATAATAACAGCGTAACATCCGGCGTAGGCGAAAATATAGTCGGTGTAGACGGAGATAGTAATATCTTAAATATATCTAATGCATCAGAAACAGTAAACGTAATAGGCGATAGTAATAACGTAACAATAACCGAAGGAGAACATAGCTTAAACCTGAGAGGGAATAATAATAGTTATACAAGTACCTTAGGGAATAAAGAAATAGAAGTAACAGGCAATACAAATACAATCATCACGGGAGACGGGGATGATTACTTTGACATATATGGAAACAGTAATACAATAACCACAAGCGGCGGAAATAACGAAACAATAATCGAAGGAAATAACAATACCTATCAAGGTGGAGTAGGAATAGATGATATAACCTTAAGGGGAGATAACAATAGAGCAAACGGCGGAGAATCAAACGATATATACATGATCTCAAGCGGAAGTAATAACGTAATAGACGGCGAAGACGGCGAAAGAAATACCATGATAAACAACGGGAAGAATACCCAATTTAATAATGTAGTGGATATAACCCCGAGACCGTTTGAGCTGAGCTTAAAAGTCGGGATAGGCACCGATGATTCAAACTTTATAAATATATCAATAAGTTTCAATCTATTTGATTTTAATGTAGATTTTTCAAGCATTGAATCTGCATTAAGAAGTATTGATCGGGTTGATGAGATGATAAAAACTGTGCAAGAACAATTAATTAGTATTGGCAGTACTATCAACAGGCTTACATCAGTACTTGATGAACAACAGATTAAACTTGAAAACCTCATATCTTCAAGATCAACCATACGTGATGCGGATATAGCGGAAGAAAGTTCCGATTTCATACGCTACCAGATTCTGCAGCAAGCAAATGCCGTATTAATGTCTTCCTCAAGAAACCTCCGGTATGAAAATGTTATCGGGCTGCTGTCAAGTTTGTGATTAGGTGATTATTGAGCAGCTCCCTCTCCTTAGAGGAGAGGGTTAGGGTGAGGTGTCAATAACCAGTAAGTTAAAAGTTTTACCCCTCGGGAATTGTTCCCTCAAACACGCTCCCGGCATTGCCTCTTCTCTTTTATTTACCCCTCCCCCTTTGCCTCCCGCTATCGTTTCGTGAACAATTCCCGAGGGTATCATGAGCCGGAATAGCGGATCCCGCCCCTCTCCTCTTAGGAGATGGAGAACGCTGCATCGGAAAACGACTTTACAGTACCATTGCAAGTATCATCAAGATCATTGCACCAATTTCCATTGCGGTGGACATTCTCTGGCTGAACTGCATTGAATCATACCTGTGAGATGATTTTTTAGCCTTACTAACGCTGTTTAAACGCCTTATGCGGCTCTGTGTATCTTCATTAGAAAATTCCGTTCCAAACATATCGTATTCAAGCTGTGCCAACTCGTCATTTAACTCATTTTGACTGTACTTAGGCGGCAGCGTGTCACCGTAATTTGCATACGGTCTTGTATAACTTTCCTGACCATAAGGCATTGTTGTGTACCTATTATATCTGCTTCTTTCAAGAGCACTTAAATCAGCCGATGAAAGAGCGTTATCATCATAGTTATATCTATTGTTTTCTCTGGCAAGAGTTTGTGGCATAACCTCCGCCTTGATTCTGTCCATTCTGGTTGCATAATCATCAACATCATAGATTTTACCAAAGAGTTTTCTTTCTATTGTGACAATTCGGGTATGAAAATCCCTATTTTTATAGGTTTTATTAAATAATTTTTGTTCAATTTCATCTACTATCGGATAATTAACAGTACTGTCAGCTTGCGCAACACTATTTTCTTCTTCTCTAAAAGTATCTTCCACAGGCTCAATTTCAAGCCCTATTTGTTCAGCCGTAATATCTGCAGAAAGCTTTTCCAAGCGTTTATTAAGATTACCGGTTGAAGGCTCGCCGTAAATAGTTTTTTCAAGTCTCGCAATTCTGTTTTGGTCGCTGTCATTTGTATAATCAAATCCGAAAAGATTGTTTTCAATCTTACTTATTGTTGCAATCTGAGTCTTATTCATTGCACAAGCAGCAAGAGGGTAAAATGAAAACAAATAAGTTATTATGGCAAAATATGTAAATAGTTTTTTCATAGCAGTACTACCTTGTGATACCACTATAAAGGGTTTCCCAAAGCAGCACTATTAAACGGTTATGTTAAAAATTTTCGGGCATAAATCATTAAAAATGCCTACTCTAAATATTCATTGAATAATATTTAATCAAACTTTTTTACTAGTTTTCTTGTTTAGATATAAAGCTTTGCAAAATCTAAGTCGCTTTTTGTAGTGATTTTGATATTTGTATAGCTTCCTATAACAACATAAACAGGAATATCAAGGTATTCAAGCATGGAAGCATCATCCGTAAAGTGTTTGTGTTGTAGTTTTTCGTGTGCATCTTTGATTAAATCGGTCTTAAAAGCCTGCGGTGTCTGCGTATTATAAAGCTTGCTTCTATCAATTGTCTTAATTATCTTTCCTGTCTCATCCACTTCCTTTATTGTATCAGTAGTCTTTGTCATAACTGATACAGCCTTGCTGTGGATAACAGCATCCATAACTTGAGATATCACACCGGGCTTAATCAGAGGTCTTGCTCCGTCATGAATAATTACATAATCATTTGTTACATATTTTAGTGCATTATAAACGGATTTCTGTCTTGAATCCCCGCCCTGAACAATTTTTATACGGGATTCCGAACCCAAAAGAGTATTTAAATCACCCGCAATAGCCTGGTTCGCAGGAATAATTATTTCATTTATTTCGTCAAACTCAAGAAAACTTGACAAAGTATGCTCTATCACAGTTTTATCATCTATTTTTTCAAGTAACTTATTTTTTCCGCCATATCTTGAGGAAGTACCTCCTGCTGTTATAATTAATGAAAAATTTGTCATAAATCCTCTCCAAAGTGGTTATAAGCTTTTATTTCGCTGTAATCAGAGTAATTAATACCGTCTGCGGAAAATTTAATATTTCCTTTTTTCGGAATTACAACTCCTATTTTTGTATATTTTTTTATATTTTTCAAAAATTCCTCCGGAACAGCTGCAATCAAGCCATAATCCTCTGCTCCGAACAGAATTTGTTCTTTTTCCGTAACATCTTTTCTATGCGGAATTTTATCATAATCAATCTCAATTGTAACTCCGCTTGATTCCGCAATTTTGTATAAAGCATCAGCTAAGCCGTCTGAGGAGTCCATCATCGCATATTCAGCTTTAATTTGTGTAGAAATATCCTTTGAAAAATCAACGTCAAGACGAGGCTCTAAATGAGCTCTAATTAAATCTATCTTATTAGTTCCTTCCAACAAAGATTTAAAGCCTGCTGCACTTGCTCCGGCTTCTCCGCTTAATATTACCGCATAGCCCGGTTTTGCACTGCTTCTGGAAGAAATTTTCCTGCCCTCAGTTGAACCTATAGCAGTTATTGAGATAAAGATTTTATTCCCGCCGGTAATATCTCCGCCTGCAAGCTTAGCTCCGTAAGAGCCTGCCTCAATACCTTTATAGAATTCTTTTATAAACTCATCACTGATCTCCGCAGGAAGAGAAAGTCCTACCGTTATATACTCAGGTTTTCCGCCGGAGGCTAAAATATCACTAATATTAACAGCAGCAGCTTTATATCCTATCTGATAAGGAGTTGCCCACTCACGTTTAAAATGAACATCTTCAACAAAGTTATCCTGAGTTACAACAATACCTAAATCTTCTAAATAGGCACAATCATCGCCTATTAAGTTCGTGTTGGTCTGATTTTTAATTATATTTATGAAATCCAGTTCTTTCATTGGTTTATATGATGGGGGGCGGCGGGCTTGAGCCCGCCGCCCCTTAAATTAATTATCTACTCTTTTTAATGTCGGGAATGCTATTACATCTCTAATTGTAGGCGAGTTAGTCAATAACATAACAAGCCTGTCGATTCCCATTCCCATACCGCCTGTCGGTGCTAAGCCGTATTCAAGAGCGTTAATATAATCCTCATCAATCGGCATAGCTTCTTCATCACCATTAGCCTTAGCCAGAGCCTGAGCTTCAAATCTATGGCGCTGATCAATCGGATCTGTAAGTTCAGAGAACGCATTTGCGATTTCCCATCCGTTAACTCTTGTTTCAAAACGTTCTGTTAATCTGTCGTTATCCCTGTGAACTTTAGCAAGCGGAGAAATTTCTCTAGGGTAGTCAATAATATGGATAGGCTGTATTAATGTAGGTTCAACTTTCGCTTCAAAAACAGCTTCTACAATCTGTCCCCAGTTCATTTCTTCATCTACTTCTATATGCATAGCTTTAGCTCTTTCGTAAGCTTCTTTTGCTGTAAAGAATTCGCCGAAATCAACGCCTGTATATTCTTTTATTGCACCGAGCATTGTCTTTCTATCCCAAGGCGGAGTCAAGTCAATTTCGTTTTCGCCGTATTTAATTTTTGTAGTTCCGAGAACCTCTTGAGCAACATAAGCCACAAGATTTTCTGTAAGAACCATCATTTCGTTATAATCAACATAAGATTGATAAAGTTCAATCATTGTAAATTCAGGGTTATGACGGGTATCAATACCTTCATTTCTGAAACATCTTGAAAGTTCAAATATTTTTTCGCTCAAACCGCCTACCATAAGTCTTTTTAAGTGTAACTCAGGAGCAATTCTAAGAGTTAAATCCATATTTAAAGCATTATGATGCGTAATAAACGGTCTTGCGTTAGCCCCGGATGCTTGAGTATGAAGCATTGGAGTTTCAACTTCCAAGAATCCCTGGTTTGTCAAATATTCTCTTACTTTTTGGATTATAAGGCTTCTTTTTCTAAATGTATCTCTTGTTTTTTCGTTTACAATCAAATCCACATATCTTTGACGATATTTTGTTTCTGTATCAGACATTGTGTGATAAGACTTTAACTGCTCAAGTTTTTCTTCGCTTATTTGTTTGTTAGGAAGCGGAAGAAGTGATTTTGAAAGAACCTTAAAATTAACAGCCTTAATAGAAAGTTCCCCTCTCGGAGTTCTTCTTATAGTACCTGTAAATCCGAGTATATCACCAATATCAACGAGTTTAAGAGTTTTAACGAGTTCCGGATCCATATTTTCTTTGTGAGAAAATATCTGGATTTTCCCGGAAGCATCCATTAAGTCAATAAACATACCGCTGTTACGGATTGCCATAACACGACCGGCAACAGAGTATGTATCTTCTGTTTCTTCCCCTGCCGGAAGATCTTTATATTTTTCCTGCAGGAAAGCAGAATCAGCATCCTTATCAAATGAATACGGATACGGATTAATACCTTTATCTGCAAGTTCTGCAAGCTTTTGAATTCTTGTCTGTCTTATAGTTTCTTTTGCCGACACCGGCTCTTTTACTTGTTGTTCTGTCATAGATTTTTCCCTCTTTTAACTTTAATGATAACATTTTATCATAAACATATATTTTGCTTTACAAACATAAGAATTTTTGTTATACTCAACTTGTGAATAGTTTCTTAAAAAAAGAACGGCATTATTCCCGTTCTTTTTTTATTCCAAAAGGAGTCGTATGAAGCAGGATGTTAACAGACACGAAATCTTAGAAAAGATTACACCTCTTATTGAAAATACTGCAATGAGATATAATCTTATTCCTGTGGAAATAGAATTCGTTAAAGAAAATCACAGATGGTTTTTAAGAATCTATATCTACTCATACGAAAAAGATGTTACTCTTGATGACTGCGAAAAAATGACAAGAAGTCTAAACGAATTTTTGGACGAACTTATTCCTGTCAAATACTATCTGGAAGTTTCATCTCCGGGGTTGGAAAGAAAATTCAAATCAGACAAAGAATTTATTATTTTTAAAGGCAGAAGGGTAAGTATTAAATTAAAAACACCGCTTGAAGGTGAAACAGAAAAGATTTTTAAAGGAGAAATCCTCGACTGGAATGATAACACAGGATTAAAATTCTTCAGGTTTGATGACGGAGAAGAATTACAAATACCAAAAGAAAATATTCAATCCGCTAAATTATATATAGACTAAGAGAAACTCAAAAAAGGAGATAAAAATGATAAAAATCGGAACAGCATTATTTGAAGCTTGTGAAGAGCTTGAAAGAGAACGCGGAATATCCAAAGATGTTTTAATCGCATCTCTTTGTGACGCAATGGTTGCGGCTTATAAAAAACATATGC
>CALVCR010000034.1 GCA_944326125.1 Candidatus Gastranaerophilales bacterium
AAGATTTTTGTACTTAACTCTTTGCACTGCAATGACAGCAGCCAGTATAACCAATACAATAACTGCAACGGTCAGTAATGCACTCATTTAGCACCTTTTCCTTTTCTATTTTTTTATATATACACGACATCCGGGCACATATAACCTACCCGGCAACTTTTTTTATTAAATACTCAGTCTTTTTATCGCATATATCTTCAAAAATTTTATCTACTACTATGTTCTTATCATATCATATAATGCTGATTTTGTACATAAATATTACGAACGTTAAGATTTTACCTTAATGGCTCCCCAAGCTCTTATAAAACCTTTTTCGTAAAATAACAGGTAATATCCGCCCTCTTTAACGTATTCTATAGAAGCTTCCATATGAATATATTCTTTGGGCGGCGGGGTAGCTCCGGTTTGAGCATATTTTTTTTCTACAATATCATCAAACCTTTTTTTTCTTTTTTTTGCCCGTTCTTCTTTTTTTAATTCTTTAATTTCTGATTTGGTAAGTTCCCTGTTTTGATCTCTGTATTTTTTTAACTCTTCTTCGTTTTCTGCGAGTTTAAAAACCGGAACCACAGCGATTAGGTTTTTGGATTCAATGATGTAAAGAAACTCTCTGTCATCGGAAAGCGCAAGATCATAGTGCCCCGGTTTAATAAAATTTCCGTTGTAATCGGGAATATAGTCTTTTATTGTAAGGGTTGGTTGTTCTTCTGCAGGAATGGAAAACCTATAATAACTCTCTTGACCGATTGTAACTCCTGACGGTATTGCAGGATAGGGTGCACATGGTGCAAGGTAGTCAAAATCTCTAATTGCTGGTGTTACTATTCCGTCTATCATAATAAACCTATAAGTTTTTTTATTCCGGAGTCAATTTCCGAAAAATTTTTATTTAAACATTTGGATGATGCAGTGAAAATTACGGATAAGTATTGTGTTGTAAATCCGTTTTCTTTTATATAAAGCCGTACGCTTTCTCTCATTAAGCGTTTTATCCTGTTTCTTTTAACTGCACGTTTGTGTATTTTTTTGCTAACAACAAAACCTATTTTTGCCGGTATATCATTTTCTTTTTTCTTTCCGCAGAACATTGTAATTCCGTCTCTGTGAAAAGATATCCCGGTTTTGTATGTAGCATTAAACGCTGTTCTTTTTTTTAGTCTGTATTCTTTTTGCAGCATAGTTTAATGATATAATACATTGTTTTAATTGTACAGTTTTTAGGGATTTTTAATCTTCAGATAATGTATGTAAATATTTGTAAATATTTATCTCAGAAAATTAAAGATTCCGTATTTTGTGCCGTAAACCAAAATATAAGGAGTAAAACTATGTCTGAAGAATTTCGCGTTGAAAAAAGTTCAAATAATAACAATCAGGTTCCCGGTGAAAAAAAGGTTATTGATGAAGCAAATTACATGGTGTTCAGGGCAAAAGAAAAAGGTCCTACAGCCGTAGGTAGGGGTGGGGACCCTTTGTATGTTAATATCAAGGCGACTTCTGAACAGTTAGCAGAGCTGCTTGAAGAAACACAGACAGTTCAAGATTGGGTTCAGAGAGAAACCAGTAATAATGTAGCAATAAGCTGTCTTGATAATGAAAACCTTAAAGAATTGTATTACGAGATGAAAGACGGGTTTGGCGAATACGGCCCGATGTCTCTAATGGGATTTAAAACTCCTCAAGGAGTTGAAATTCCCCGTCTAAAATTATATGATTCAAACGGAGAAGTTATTGAAGTTTTGACAGGTCCTATGGCAATGGATGAGCTAAATAAACGAGCTCTTGCATATAGATCCTCTGTTCATGAATATTCCGGTGTGGCTGCTGACACGGATTCAGAAGGTATGATTCAGGACTATTCAGGTAACCCTGACGACTACGTATAAAAAATACGTTTATTTTAATATTATTTACCCCTTACCCCCGCCGATGGTAATACCGTTAAGTTTGCAGAATGACAGCAGCAAATTTAATTCTTCTTTTATTGTTTTTTGTATAACCGGCTGCTCGGATACAATTGAGAGGTTCTTAGCAAGCTGGAATATTTTCAAAGCTTGTTTTATATAATCGTTTCTTTTGCTTGACTTAGGAAGTGCAAGTTCTTGATATAATTTTGCATTTTGGAGATAGTTGTTAAGAAGTATAAATTCAAGTCCAAACTGCTTAGCTATCATAATTGATTTTTCTATATAAACTTTTGCAGACTCAAAGTCTTGTTTTGCAAGGTAAATTTCACCTATTAATCTGTTAAATAAAGCTATGAAATAATAGTTGTTTATATTTGGCCCCTGGGCTATGTCCAGAGCTTTTGTTGCTATATCAAGTGCAAACTGTGTTCCGTTTGTAATGAGCTTTATTTCCGCTATTAAGTACCAGGATAATAAAACTCCGGTAGCCACTTTTGTTTTAGCAAAATATGAAACCTGTTCTTCCAGTATTTCAAGAGCTTTCTTTGTTTGGCCGCCGTCTTTTAGAATTTTTGCAAGCAATGTTTTTAATATGTTCTTTGTAAAGTTATCATTAACATTATTTGCATACGCGGTAACATTAAACAGTTCTGTATAAAGTGTATTATAATCTTTTTCAAAGAATTTATTTAAAATATCAATAAAGTTCCATCTGGATACGATAAATGAATCCATATTGTCAAGCTGGTAGTCTTTAAGCAAGTCATCAAGAACCTTTTTAGAATTTTTAAAATCACCTTTTATCGTATTAGCTAAGGCTATAAGAAGATATAATCTGCATGTAACCGCAGGTTCCGTTGTTTGATTCTTTTCAAGAATATCTCCGATACTTTGAATGACATCAAACATTTTTCCGTCACCTTGAAAGATTAGAGCTTCTGCAAAGTCAAAATAGATTCCCAACCATGTTTCATACAAATCAGAGATTCTTATAACCGGCAAATCCTTCCCTTTAGAAAGTACTTTTTCAATTTCAGGCAAAAGTTCTGTCTCTATTAAGGTAATAAGTTGTCCGTAATTTCCTAATCTAAGTAGAGGGGTAACTTGTCTGGATTTTATCAGAATTTTTTCAAATCTCATTTCGTCGGGTAATTTATTTAGAACGCTGTCTGTGCATTCAATAGCTCCCCAATAGTTTCCTGATTTCATTGAACAAGATGCCAGATAACCTAACAATTCAATATGTTCGGCTTCTTCCGTATCTTCAAGCATCATTATTGCAGTTTGAAGATATTCAAATGCGGACTTATAATCAATAGGTTCCAGAAGCTTTCCGACTCTGGTGTAAATATTTTTCTTAACTTTTTGGTAGAAAGGACTTGTCTTATTTTCAATAAGCTTGAGAGCTTGTTTTTGAGTTATGATGTATAAGCCGATATCTCCTATATAGCTGGCCTGCTTCATTAAAAGTGTCCATATTTCAAAAGCATGGTCATTATTGTTTAATTTCTGGACGATATAACCTAATAAAGCTATAGAAGATTGCTTGTATATGCTTAAAGTTTCATAGAGAATATTTAAGATCTCTTCAAAACTTTCATCATTTTTTACATTAGCAACAATCAATTTCCATATGTCGCTGCTCTTAAATTCAAATGAAAGATTATTTATTTGGGTAATAAAGCCTAAATCTACAAGAGATTCAATTATCCGTTCAAATTCCTGAGATGGGTTGTTATCAAAATTTTCTAACATTGCCGGATAGAATTTTTTCCCCAAAACAGACATTGCTATTAAAATTCTGTATGCATGCAAGTCCGCTTGTTTAAGAATGTTTAATCTAATATTGATAATGTCTTCCAAAGAGTTGTAAGACGGTGTTTTAAAATTATTTCTTCTGAGATCGTGGTATAAAAGAACAATTTGTTCAACAACAGAAGGATTTCCGTTTGCAATATTTATTGTTTTTTCAATAAAAGGCTTTTCAAATTTTATTCCGCTATACTGTCCGAGCAGCGATTCTATTTGGTTTTGAGAAAACGGAGCTATATTTAAATCTATATAATTTGCTGCTTCTAATAAAGGAGACGGCAGTCTGCCAAGCCCCGGCTTAGCATCTGCTGAAATTAATATAAATTTGCTTCTTTCCAGCACTAATTCTTCTTTTAAAAGTTCTTCTAAAAAGTCATAGGACATTCCGTCAATGTATTCAAAGTTATCAATAATAAATACGACTTTCATTTTTTCTATGATAGTCAGAACAACTTTTTTCATAATATTAAACATTTTTGCCTTGTTGTAATAAATATTTTCATATTTATCCATATCTTCCGGATACAAAAAGTTTAATAGATCCAATATTTCATTGTTTGTAAGTGATGGAAAATCCTGTTTAAAAAATCTGAGAGAATTTTTCTTTAACTGCAAAGTATCCGGGCAGAAATTATTAATATTAAAAAAGTTTAAAAATAAATCTTGGAAAAAACCGAAAGGAGAAAGCTGGGTTATTTGCGTACAGCTTCCAATCATCCATATTAGTTTGGCTTTTTTCAATTCATTTATGCTGTATCTTAAAACCAGATTTTTCCCAAAACCGCTTTCACCGCCAATGGTAATAACTTTTGTATCAGCATTTTTTATAGATTCCAAAAGTTTAGTTTTTACTTTCTGCTGGGAGCACATATTAGCAGTGTATGCAGGTAATATAGTTTGCTCTTTTTCTTCTTTTTTGTCTAAGTTAGTTTTGCACTTGCGGCACAACTTTGTTGTAGGAAGATTTGCAGCCCCGCATTCAGGACATATTTTTAATAATATGTTTCCGCAGCCGGAGCATTCTTTTGCTGTTATAGGATTATAAGTTCCGCAAGATTTGCATATCGACCCGACTTTTGCACCGCAAAAGCTGCATTTTAAAGAATTGTCTTCAATTTCTTTTTTGCATCTGGGACATTGCATTAAACTCTTATTCCTTTACTAATAAGGATATCTCTATTAAAGTATCTATGACTTTTTCTTTATCTTGATTAAGTTCTTTGCAGATTTCTTCAACTGTATATCCTTTGTTGTATCTAAGTTTGTATAGTTCAAATACATTTGAATCAGGCTCTTTTTTATTTATAACATCAAGAGCTTCTGTTACATCATTCTCATTCCATACGGATTCAAACGTGCTCGGATCAAAATCGAAAAGAGAATAATCCGGTCCGTTTGCTGAAACAGCTGCAGGTTCAGATTGCAAGGTTTCTTCTGCTTTTTCATCCTCTGCTTCTTCAAATGAATTGTTCAATTCTACCGGCTCTAAATCTTCAACAACAGAACTTTCAAGGCTTAACTCTTCAACTTCCGTATCGGCAGCAAAATCAAGTTCTGTATCTTCCTGGAAAGAAATATTGTTATCTTCGACTAAAGATTCCGGCTCTTCTGCCAAAGCCTCTGTTTCGATTAATTCAGGAGTCATTATTTCTAAAGAATCTGCCTGCTGTTCGGGTATTAAATCGTCTGGCGCTTCTGTTTCCGCCAAATCCACGGAATCATCGATTTCAGATTCTGCAAGAATATTGTCAGTTTCTTCCGGTAGTGTGATTTCTGCAATTGAATCCGGTTGAATGTCTTCAGAATCTGACTCAGAGATGAAAGATTCCTGTATATCTTTAGTTTCTTCAGGAATTTCAATGGTTTCAGTATTATCTTCTTCAAAAACAGGAATATCTTGAATTTCATCCAGCGGCTCAACTTCTTCTTGCACAGATTCTTCTAATGTCTCATTAACACCTATGGAGAGTTCTTCTGTTGGTGTTAAAACTTCTTCTGCTAAGGTATCATTTTCGTTTTCTTGTGAAGAAAACTCCTCTGCTTCTGTTATTACAGGCTCTTGCTCTTCTTCTGCAATTAGCTCCGGTATTTCTTCCTGTATATTAGGTTCTTGCAATTCAAAGGATTTTTCTTCATATGCCGGAGTCTCTGTTTCAGACTCAATGTTTGCTCCAGAAGTTTCCGGACCGTTAATCATTTTATCCACAAGTTCGGTATTAACCGTATGTTTTTCTCTTTCAAGTAATGCTGCTTTTCTTGCTGCTGTTCTTGCTTCTGCAGCCGCTTTTCTTGCTGCAACGATAGCATCTACAGCTCCTGATGACCGTGATCTTGAAACTTTATTCAGTTTTTTTGATACTGTAATAATGGAAGTAGATATAACTTTTTCAAGGTAAGCCGATACGACATCTTCATTTGTTACTGAGTTTAATACAACCTTTGCATGGTTATATACGTCTTCTGCAATGTCATTTAAGATGTCTTCATGTCCGGGAAATTTATTATTTTCCTTGATTAATTCTATAATTAAATCATAATACTTATTATTTTCCATAAATTCTCTATTCCCATATTACAAATGAATTACCAGAACAGGGTTGCCTGTTATATTGCCGAATGAACTTGTATTCATTCTAAGGTTTATATCTAAAGCATTATTAACGGTCTTAAGGATAATATCATCTACAGTTTTTTCACCGCTGGATTCTATGATTCCTTTAACCTCAAATTTCTTTGTGTTTTTATTATATTCAACTTCTACAGATATCTTGTTTGTTATAGGAGGTTTGCTAAGTAATAAAAGTTCTGTTTTTAAGTTGAGCTGTATAATTTTCCCGAGTTTGAGGAAATATCTTTTAGCTGTGTTATTTGAAACATATCCGCTAGGAACTTCCCAGTTAACTGATAAATTGGAAACAAGAATTGATGCGTCCAGATTTTGTTCTATTGCAGGGATTGATACAGAAGCTGCTTCTTCTGTTGCAGCCGGTTTCTGTATGTTTTCAACTGTTTCAACAGGCATTGCTTCCTGTACAGGAGGTTTCTTTGGTGTGTTTTGCTTAGGGCGAGCAGTTTGTTCTATGTCATTTGCCGGTAACGGTAATTCTGACGGCGCCGGATTTGCAAATTTGGTATAACTGAAATATCCTATAGCTCCTAATACAGCTATGACTCCAACTACAGGAATTAATTTTGAATTCTTTTTCTTCGGTGCAATAACTGTATTATCAATCTCTTCTTCTTCCGGTGTTTGGTTGAAAAGTGTATCAATTTGAGGTGCTGTTTCATCTTGTGCGGATGGTTCATTGTCCTCAACACCGGTCTGCACATCTTCTTGACTCGGTTCATTATCGAGAAGAGTTTCTAAATTATTCATGTCAACTTCACCGTCTTCTATAGAGCTAATACTAGGTGTTGTTTCCGTTGAATAATTGAATTCGTTTTGGGCTGCGCTTGCAACAGTGTTCTCTTGCTCCCTTGTTGTTTCAGAAATATATTCCGGTATTTCGTTATCAGTGATATTCTCAGAAGTTTCTTCTTCATCTTGTATCAGTATTTCCGGTGCATATTCTTTAATTTCTTCTTCAATTACCGGTTCTTGATCGTCTTCTATACCTATATTTTCATACTCAAGGGTATTGATTTGATTATCTTCCGTAGCTATTGTGCCGAGAGATTCCGGTTCTTCAGGCACCAATGTTATATTAGATGCGTCAAGATTAATATTTTCATTTTCAGATTCATTCTCTGATAAATCTTCGGATATAACTTCATTGTCAGAAGTATTGACGGATATTTCAGTTAAGTCCTCAACTTCTCCGCCGGTAAAATCTTCTAAATCGGCTACGGAATTCGAGTCTTCAAGATCAAAACTAACAGTATTTGCAGTTAAATCTAAATCCTCAACTGGTTCAACAGATTCTTCAAGCTCTCCGATTGGTTCAATAGAATCAGAAGCGAGATTAATATCATCTGCCAGATTTAAATCAACCGGACCATCCGTTTCAAGGGATAATGTTTCCGGTGAATTTATATCAATGGAAAGTTCTTCTTGTGCTTCTTCCGGTAATGATTTATTATTTGAAAAACTTTCAGTAGTTGTCTTTGTAACTGATATATAATTAAATATATTTTGAGCTTTCGCAGCTACAGCAAGTCTTTCTCTGGCATCCTTTGAGTTTATAAGTTCTTGATAGAACTCATCTATATTTTCCATAGATCCATCCAGGAAGGAAAATACTTTTTGATCAATATCATCTACAAATTCAGGCGCCGGTTTATCAATTAGCAATGGCTCTATATCATAAAAAGATGTTAACTGCTCCTCATTAACTTTATAGTATCCGTTGCTCTCATTTTCAGTATTTATTTCATTAGAGAGAACAAAACCGGTTACTGTACCTCCGGATAAATCCGGTGTGAGTTTGATAAACATAAAGGCAGATGGCTCTATTCCTTTATCATAAAGACTTTTAGGAACGCACATCTCATTATCATTAAAATAAAGCCTTACATCTATATAACAGTTATTTATGTAAATATCTGCAATTTCCAGATTATTTAAAACATAAGATATGTTATGAAGACCTGACTTGGTGTCTACTTCAATTTCAGTAAAATATTTTTCTGCTATATTCCCCGCAACAGCATTTGCAACCGCACGATTCCTCTTTTCAGGATCTTCAATATACTTGCAAATATCTCTTGCAAAATCCAAATCAATTTCTTCTATTAAAAAATTATCATTATTCACCGGACACTCTCCCTCACTATGAGGTAATGATACCATATTGTAAAAAAAAAATCCATATTTTTGACTTATCGGATAAAAATATTAAACCATATAGTGTATTTTTCATAAATTATTTGAAGAAATATTACAGATTTTCCGTATATGTGGATGAAAGGATAAATTAAACATGTTTTCAGCAATGATTCAAAATCTGTTATCGTCATCAGGGCAAACAAGTGCAATGCAGCGAGCAGCACAGATGAATAGTTATATAAATCGATTGAATTCTCAGTGGACTCCTGTCGAAGTTAATTCGGCTCAAGCTGCCGCTAATAAATCTAATATAGAATCTTTTGATAAAGTTTTAAAATCCTCTGCCCAAACAAAATTTGGAGATTTGCTGATTAATCCGGCAACGAGAGTTAACGCTTCAATTTATACGAATAAGGCAGAAGGTGCTTCTAAAGATTATTCTACAAAATCTAAAATCAAGGAGCTTATATCTAGAGTGTCCAAAAGGCATGGCGTTGATGAAAAACTCGTAAATGCTTTGGTTAATCAAGAATCCGGTTTTAATCCAAATGCGAAATCTAGAGTTGGTGCCTTAGGCCTTATGCAGCTTATGCCTGCAACTGCAAAAGGTTTAGGTGTTACCAACCCTCTTGATCCAGAACAGAATGTAGATGGTGGTGTTAGATATTTAAAATCAATGCTCAACCGTTACAACGGCAACGTTATACTTGCTCTGGCTGCTTATAATGCGGGACCGGGTGCTGTTGATAAGTATGATGGAGTTCCTCCGTATAAAGAAACTCAAAATTACGTCCGCTCTATATTATCAAGTTATCTATAGACTGATTTATGCTCGTTTATTAAGAATCGCTTCTCTTTCACGTTCCTGATTTTCGTGAATTCTTCTTGTATTTGCATATGTTAATCTTGGAATAAACCAACCTAAAATGTATGGTGAGATAAATACCATTGTGAGAAGAGCCGGAATAGAATTTAAGCCTCTGGCAAATGATGTTATGCCGTTACCCTTAGGTTTTTTAACGTTTTTCATTAAGTCTGTAACTAATTTGTTCAAACTTTCTTTATCGTTTGATTTCCCGAGTTTTTGCGCTTGTTCGCCAAATTTATCAAAGAATTCTATTATTTTCTTGTTTTTATCGGATCTGTTCAAGTCTTTTAATTTAGATAAATCAAACGTTTTTTCATTAAATATTGTATTAGCAGTTTCAGACTTAGAAAGAATTTTTTGTAAATCGCCGTTATTATTATCTATATATTTGCAGAAGTTCTTCATTTTTTCTAAATTATCAACATTATTATATAGTGAAGATATTTCTGCATTAGTCAGTACATGAGCTTGGCTGTAAGGATTTAATAAATCCAGAGATGTTTTTAATTTGCTCATATTTCTGTCTTTATGCATTAATACAAAGCCGGAGTGGTTTTCATAAGAAGTAACAAATGCTCTGGTAAGCATTGGAACAACAAATACAACCGCTAAACTGGATGTAATATCTCTTATAAGTATTTCATATAATTCAGTTAAATCCTTTTTACCTGTTACCTCATCCGTTTGAGCTCGATTATAAGCTCTCATTCCTCTAGGCAGTAATAATCCGAATAGCGATAATCCTGCCATTAAGGTATGTGTAAAGTTATGTCCGTCGTATTCTAACTCTGACGCAAATTTTTCATTTGTATGTTTAGATATGAATTTCCCTAATTTAGATAATGGCCCCTTTGAAGGTGCTTTTCCTTTAAAACTTACGGTACCTGTACCGGCAGCTTCTTGTTCAATTTCCAGATCTTTTTTTAGTTGTTCTTCTCGTTTTTTATCATGCTCAAGTTCCAGTTCTAATTTCTTTTCCTGTTCTCTTATTTCTCTTAATTTATTAGCAGTTTGTGCACCTGGAGCAATATTATTTTTAGCATAAATTTTCGGCAGTATTGATAATACTCCGAGAGTAGCGGCCATTGTTGATATATTGGCAATCATACGTTTAGCAATAGAACTATTTTTAAAGTTTTCTGCTGATGCAGCATCAAGAGTATCCAGATGCTTGTTTAAACTAATAGCATCGTTGCTGTATTTAATCATTGCATCAATTGTATCTTTTGTAGAAAAAGCTTTTATATCTTTTAATTCATCGGAGCCGATTTTGATTTTTTGCAGCATATTTAAGTCAGATGATGTATTGTATCTGATATTGTCAATATGTTCTGAAATGTTTGCCAAACACTCTTTTCGATATTTACTCTTCCCGAACACTTTGTTTAATTTGGCATCGGCAGGAATGTTTTCATAATTTTTAAGTTGTTTAAGAATATATTCAAGACTTTCTTCTTTTACATTTTCTTTTCCAACTGAATCTTCGAGCATTTTGCGTATATTTTTCCTGAAGAATTCTTCTTTAAATTTATCTTTATTTTTAAGAAGTGATTTATCAAATTCAGGCTTTGAAATCATTTCTTTCAGGCTGTTGCCAAATCTTTTAATAAGTTGAGAATTTACACTTGTTGAACGACCAAATTTTGCAGCCAATGCAAACATAATAGGTGCTACAGCCATCATACACGGTCCTGTAAGTCCTTCTCTTCCGAGAACCTCAAATCCTTCTTGAATATTATAATGACCTGTAACTTCTTTATCTCTTAAAAATGCAGCTCCAACACGCGGCATTGTCATGCCCAGGCAGTCCTGAATAAGGAATGAGACAAGGAACCCCCCATTTTCTACGCCTTGCATAAATCCGCCGGATGCGCTTAGAACACTTGTTAGCCCTGATCCGAAACTCGGGTTGTACTGTTTTGTAACGTTATTGTTCGGATTGTTACCCGTTGAGCTTACTATTTGATTATTACTGCACTTTTCAACTTTCAACTACACAAACCCTTTACCTAATATGTACACAATTTTATAAAGTATCTTGATTTACGAGATTTGCTATTTTGTTACAAAATTCGGCAACATTGTTACAAAAATATGATTAAGTGTATTTAGTATACTTATTATTTTGATAAATTGCAAGTAAATGCCTATTATTATTAACATTTATTACAAAAAAAAAGAGTCAAAATGACTCTAAAAACTTTAATGTGTGAAGTGTAGTATAAATAATAGATATATGTGTATAGCGTTTTATAAATATCTTATATATATAAAGTCGTATTTATTTCTATAATTGCTTAATTTAAAATTTTTTCTTAACAAATCTTTACAATGGTGGATTTTTTTGTTTACACAATTAATAAATGATTAGCAGATGAGGAAACGGAATGTTTTTAACTAATTTATTCAAATTAAATAAAAAATGCCAGCATGAGAGAGTTTCTCCGGAAGTCGAGCATGCCTATTGCCCCGATTGCGGAAAACTTATTAAGAATGAATGGTATATAACAAGATGTGCATGCTGCGGGGTAAAATTGAGAACTGTACAGCGCGGGGATAAAATAGAGCCATTAAATCATTATTGTACAAATTGCGGTTCTAATGAATTTAAATTGGAAAAATTACCCAAAATTAATTTTATAGATATTAACTTTGCTGTTTTGCATAAAAGTGTTGTTGAGAATGAGCAGTCTGCGGCTTCTATACAATGCTGGCAGGAAAGAACAGATGTGCAGCCCAAATTGCTAATACAATACTTATAATATCGGATAGGATCCCTGTAGTCAGTGCGTATCTGAATTTTTTTATTCCTACTGAACCAAAGTACACAGTAAGTACATAGAATGTTGTTTCTGAACTCCCTATCATTATAGCAGCCATTTTTGTTATGAAAGAATCGGCGCCATGTGATGCCGCCAGTTCTGAAAATAACCCGAGTGCTGCTGAGCCTGAAAGAGGACGGGTAATCATTATTGGTACAATATCTGCAGGAATAGAAAACTTATTAAGGATAAATCCGAAGAGGTTTGTAATCCATTCCATAGCACCGGATGCTTTAAACATTGATATTGCTGCAATTAACGCAACAAGGTATGGAATTATTTTTATAGATACGATAAAGCCGTCTTTTGCACCTTCAACAAATTCTTCGTATACGGGAACTTTTTTTAGTATTCCGGCAGTGAGTATTATTAAAATCATTAGAGGCAGTATAATCATACTTTTTCCCTCCAGATTTTTCTTAATATAAGTGTTATAGCAATTGATGCTATAAATGCCAGAGTTGTTACTATAAGTGTAGGAAGAATTATATCCGCGGGATTCTTTGCTCCTAAACCAGCCAGAATTGCAATAACTGTCGCCGGAATTATTTGGAATCCTGCAGTGTTCATTCCGAGAAACATACACATCGGGTCGCTGGCAGTTTCTTTGTTCTGATTATCTTCCTGAAGTTCTTTCATAACTTTAAGTCCGATAGGAGTTGCTGCGTTTGTAAGACCCAGCGCATTTGCTGTAAGGCTCATTGTTATATCTCCAAGAGCGGGAGAATCTTTTTTAACATCTTTAAACAAAGGTTTAGCCAGGGGGTAAATAAGTTTTGATAGTATTTTTACCAAGCCTGACTTTTCGGCTATTCTCATTATACCAAGCCAAAATGCCATAATTCCTATTAAAGACAGAGCTACTTTTACTGCTGTGTTGCAGGCTTCAAGTAAGGAATTTACAAGTTCCGGAACTGTTCCGTTTATTATAGCTGCAATTATTGATACACTTATTAAAATAAAAAACAAATAATTCATTAAGATTAATTTTAAGAAAAAAATTATTATTTGTCACTATTTTTATATTAGTATATAATAAGTGTAAATGTAATAATTTAGGATGTGGGATAGTAGTTATATGGCAGATCTTGATAACTTTTCAGAAATAAAAGAGAACTTTGATACAGTTAAGACTTTATTAAATTCTATAAGAGCACAGGGAATTCTTAATACATCTGATGTTGATAAGTTACTTACTGGTATTAATGAGAAATTGGAAAAAATTAATACTGAAGAAGATATAGACTTAATAAAGATATTCTTGTCTGAATTAAAACAGAATCTTGATGAACGCCATAGTTTGCTTCTCTCTAAATTTGGGGCAATTGAATCACTGTTTGCAAACCTGTTAAAAAATAGCTCAGAAATGCTCAAATCTTCTGAGGTCAAAGAGTTATTTGATATTGTCGCAACAAATCTTTCTGTTTTTTCGAGAGAAGTTGTTTCTCAGAAAGAAGCCCTTACCGATATAACTCTAAGATTAGATGCTTTAAGATCTGATGACAGCCAGAAAAAAGAAATAATCAAAAATATATCTCTTTTAAAGAATGATCTTGAAAGATTAAATAATGGTTTTGATTCAATAGTAGTAAGTTTAAATGATAACTTTAAAACAATAATTAAAACAATTACGTCTATTGATAAGACAGATTATTTAGATAAGTTTTCAGATGTTTTGTCTAATATTGAAATGTCCTCCAATACAGTTTTGTCGGCTTTACAAATGCTCGATCAAAAGACTGTTCAAGTGGAAGATGCTCTTAAGAATCTTGCTACACAGGCTGATGTCACCTCTCAAAATGAGAGATTATTTGATTTAACTGCTCAAACAAGAGAACTTACCGCATCTGTTAATGACTTAAGCGATAAATATATTCGAATTGATAATCTTGCTGAAAAAATAGATGCTTCAGTTAATATTATTGCAAGTTTGAAATCAACTTTAGCCGATGAAAGTGCTCAGAATGCAAAAGAAATTCTGTCTTCTTTAGAAAAACTTCAAACAGAGGTTTCTTCCATAAGTACGGATGAAAAGTTTGAAGAGTTTAAAACTTCACTGGAAGGAGTCTTGAAAAATATTATAGACGGAACTTTGCTGCTGGATAAGAATCTTAAATTTTCAACGGAAGAAATTCAAAAAATATCCGATGCAATAAAATCTCTGGATATAAATGTTAGTTTCCAGAATTTGCTTTCAAATTTAGGAAAAACTGAACTAAATATAAAAAATCATATAGATGAAAGCTCTGAAAAGATTTCAAGCTTAAATGAAGTAAATATTACAAGGGTTTTAAACGCTATTTCCTCAGGAGCTGACACCTTAAGTTCAAAACTGAATGAAACACAATCCTCTATTGCGGTATTGTGTGAGAAAAATTTTGGTTCAGTATTTGAAAATATTTCGGATTTAAAAACTATAGTTGCTCAGCTGGATGAAAACAGTGTTTCAGCTAATAATGCTATATTTTCCAATATTACGGATAGACTTACTCTGTTTGAAAACGGGTTGAGAACCTCTCTTGAAACTCAGGAAAGAACAGTTTCAAACTCTTCAGCACAGCTTGTTGAGCAGATTGAAAATATTAAGAATTTAACAGGGGTGCTTGATTATAAAATGGATTCTTCCGTTGTTGAAACAGGCAATCTCAAACGGGAATTCTCAGATTTGAAAACCGCAGTAGAGAATGTTTTAGCACTGGATTTTGTAAATACTGTTAAAGATTTGAGAGTGGATTTGTATGCTTCAAAGCAAGAACTTTCAAATAGCATTGAAGGGGCAAATAGCGATCTTTCTGAAAAATTTACTAATGATTTGTATGGCAAGTATGAGCTTTTAATAAGCAAATTAGATAATGTAGAAGATGAGTTAAAAAAGGCACAGGCACTATCTTTAAGTGCATTGAAACCAGTTTTGGAAAATATCTCGGCTTCAATTGTTGATGTATTATCATATGTAAGTGAAACAAAGCCGGCTTCTACAGAAGATTTTGACTCAAAACTTTCCGATATTTCCAACGTTGTAAAAGAAAATAATCTCAGCTATATAGAAAATGTCAGAGATGTTGTTGATGTAATCAGAGTTCAGGTTGAGAATAATTTAAAAACTATACAGGAAGAATCTTCTGCAGAGTTAGATTTAGTTAAGCGTGCTATATCAGAAAACTCTGAAGACTTGAAAAATGAAATTAAATATTCTTATTCTAAGTTATTGGAAATCCAAGACTCATACAAAGAAATTAAAGAAATTATATCTGTAAATAGTGTATCTTCTGATAATAAAATTGAAGGAATATTAGACGCTGCAGGTTCTTTAAAAAGTGATTTTGACTCTAAGCTGACAGCTCTTAAAAATTCACTTTTAGATAAAATTACCGATTATAAACAGGAATTTACCTGTGAAAATGCGGATAAACTAAGCGAATTGAAATTTTCTTTTGAGAATCTCTACGGTAAAAATACTCAGGAAATAATGGATCTTGTAGAGGAATTAAAAACTCAAATTTCACGTCTGTCTGATGATAATTCTTCTGCGATGACAGGTATATTAGCTAAAATCCTTGAGAACTTTGTATCATTAAAATCTCTGATGAATTCTTTGAATGATAAGTATGCTGAAACTTTAGCTCAAAAAGTTGATGTTATACTTGAAGATTTTGCCGGATTAAAAAGTGTCTTAGATAAAGTTGATGAGAATGTCGACGGAGATATGACAAGACAGCTTTCTATTATTGAAAGTAACTTTGAGTCTCTTGTTTCTCAAATTACAATTCTTTTTGATAAGTCAGACAGATCTTTATCAGAGAAAATTGAAGAAGAGTTCGCATCTATCTCAGATAAAATGCAGGTTGTTGTATCTGAAAAATTAGAAGGGTACAAGGCAAAAATTGAAGAAGTCTTTGATGCATTACAGGCTAAAGCGTTGTCTCAATCTGATTATTTAAAGGAGAGAATCTCAGATATTAATGCGGCGATGAAATCGGTTTGGGAAGAACAATCTGAAGAAAATATGAAGCAGATTGAAGAAATTGCCGGTACTCTGAAAGGTGTAATTGATGAAAATGTCAAGTTGACGGCCGCTGATTATTGTTCATTAAAGACTAAGTTAAATGAATTTGCAAAAAATATAGAAACTAACAATCAAGTTCTTACTCAGGATTTAAAAGCTCAGCTTGATGATATAACAAAATATATAGATTCAGTTCTTGATATTCAAGCGCAGGAAGTTTCGGTTAAGTATGATGATTTAAGTGCTAAATTAGATAATATAAGTGAAAAAGCTGACTCAAATAAACAGTCTCTTGATGCAAGTTTAAAATCATTAGCAGAAACTAATAGTTCAAATGTTACAACTATTATTAATTCTATTAATGAAGCCAGAAATGAAGCTGATTTAAATACAAAATCAACAAACGGGGTATTTTCAAATCTGTTCTCAGAAATGAGAAATATTATTAATACTTCGTTTAACAGAGTATCTCAGGATAACGAATCCTTAAAAACAAGTCTTGACGATGTAAAAACTGATTTGAATAATGGTATTAATACTGTTTCGTATACTGTATCAGAAGGTTTCGATGCTTTAAATCAGCAATTGACAGACTCTTCTCTTGAAGCCGGCAAGATGACTGCTAAGCTTGAATCCGGGCTTGAAGATCTCAAACAAGATCTGGATACGAAATCTGATACCGTTAATAAAACTCTAGTTACAGGTTTTTCAACTGTTGAAGAAGAAATAAAAGCTCTTGCTGATGACAATGCTTCACGGTCATATAGCTTAGAATCAGAAGTCGCAGATGTAAAAGATAGTTTGCAGCAGCAGTTCGATGTTATTAAGTCTTCAAGTGCTGATCTTTCAGCATTAACTCAGATGACTGCTAATAATAATACGTTGCTTGAAAATATTGGAAATCAGTCAAGAGAACAGTATGAAGGCTCTATTTTACAGGCTCAAAACATACTGAGTGCTGTTAAATCAGTTGAAAATCGCGCAAATGAACAAATTTCTGCAGCTAACGCTGCCAAGACTGAATTATCAGCTATAACTTCTCTGGTTGATAATAATAAGGCTCTTATTTTAGAGTTAAGTGATTCTCTTGCAGAAAAAGTTGATTCATTAATTTCAACAAGCGCCGAAATATCTGCCGGAGAGCTTCAATCAATAGATTCTTATGTTAATAATTTATACGAACAGATTGAGGCTGAGAAGCAGAATGTTATAGCATGCAAGGATTTGATTATAGAATTCTTGCAAAAAGAACTGGACTCACTTTCTCAGAATGTTGAAAAAGAAACTGATACTGTTATTGGAGAATTAATTGATCAATTTGACTTGCTTAAAAAGTCTCAATCTGATGAGACGGTTAAATTAACCAATCAAATAGAAGATATTATAAGCGGTCATATCTATAACAGTATTGAAGATTTAAAATCATTCTTTGATATTAAAACAGATACTTCTGTAATGCTGGGCAAGCTTGATAATTTAAAAATAGAACTCACAGATTCTGTTGATAAGCTGATTACAAATCTAAATAAGCTTTTAGATACAAATTTATTTACATCAGCAATGTCTGATTACAAGGTCGCTGTAGAGCTCTTGATTAACTCTTCTGTTGAAGGCTTAAATGACAGAATAGAGGAATTTGTAAGTAAAAATATTGCTGATATCGGCGAATTAATTTCTGCGGACAGAAAAAATATTGAGGACAAGCTTGCTCTATTTGATAAGAAGTTTATAGATACAGTTGTTGATAAGTACGAAGAAATCAAGCTTATTTCTAATAAATATAATGAATCTTTTAATGAAATAAATAACTCAGTAAATGATATTATATCCCGCTTCGAAGATACAAAGTCAGGGGTTAATAATAAAATCGGTGAACTTGCGGCAACTATTAAGGCTTCCTGTGAAGCTAACGGCAGACAGATTGATAAACTTCAGGAAAGTTTTGAAAATTTAAGGTCTCAGATTTCTAATAAATCGTTTGATGAAGCCTTCCAGGCATCAATAAATAAGCAAATTGCAGGTTTGGAAGATTTGATTCAGGAAGAGTTAGGTTATATACAAGATATTAGTGACTTATGCTGCAATAATCTGCCGGATGTAACAGAAATGAACACTCTTGTTAAGCATTCGGTTCTGAAATCAATAGAAGAATTCTCTCAAAAGCTGGATTCACAGGACATTGAGGGTAAGCTGGATACTGAACTTAAAGAGTTTAAGTCTGATATTATAACCCAATTTTTAAATGTATTTAATCAAATTTCATTTGTTGCGGAACAAGAAGAGATTCTTGATTTTATTCAGGAAAAACACTCTGAATTAATTACTATATTGAGCCATATAGTAACTTCGGTAGATGTAATTGATGAAATAAGTGACAATGTTGTTGTAGTAGATAACAAGATTGACTCCTTGAAGGATGATATCGAGCATATCAATGACAAAATTAACTCAATTATTTCTTCTGATGGTGACATTGATTATATTTACAGTCTTCAGGATTTAGAATCAGATATTGCTAACTTAAGACTTGTCCTGAATGAAATGAAAGAGAATGATCATGGCAATGAATTCTCGGATTTAATTACATCAACAAATGATATTTACAAATTAGTTGAATCTATTAAATCCGAAATTCCTGTTAAGAAAGATCTTGAAGACATTGCGGAAGATATTGTAAGTATAAGTACAAGAACAAATAAGCTTATACTTGCCTCTGATGAGTCTTATAAAACATTGCAGGATAACCTGCAAGACTTTAAGCTTGTTATCAATGACTTAGATGAAAGAACTAGAAATTTCCCGAGAGAAGCCGGTATTGATAAAATTGATTCAAAATTGAATTCTCTTAATAATATGATGGTATCAGGAGCTAAGACTAATCAGGTATTTAATCAAGTATTTGAATATCTTGCTGAATGGGTTGATAATGCTAGTGTACAAATTAATGCGATTGCAGACAGAGTGGAAACTCTTGATGAAATCGATCAGATTAAGTCAATGCTTGCAGATTTAAAGGCTGAAGCGGAAGATGATTCTGAAAGTATTGAACTGGTTGAAGCTTTAGGAAACGTATTTGAAAAACAAACAAAACGAATTTCGTCATTGGAAGCAAAACTTGATAAAATAATAGTAGAAACGACAATAAACAATAAAAATAATAAAATTGACCTGACTCCGATGGAGGAAACTCTTAACAGATTCCTGGTGGCGGTGGATGAAAAAATGTCAGCGCAGCAGGATAAGATTAATTCTCTGGAGGCAAAGCTAGAAGGTGCATTAGAACTTTTGGACAACAAAGATACGGCCCAGCTTACTAAAAAAGTCGGAGGAATGGACAGACAAATAGCAAAATTAAACAAAAGTATCGAAAAAATAGCATCACATGTTGTTGAAAAGTAATTTAAATGACATCAAATCAATATTTAAAAGCGGCAACGTTCTTACCGGCTTGGAAGAACGTTATTGCTATTCTTGTGATGCGTCTAATATGGATGAAGGCGGGCAAATCCCGGATGTGGTGGTTTTTGCGGAATCCATAGAAGAAGTTCAGAATGTTGTCAGGTATGCAAATATTCATGAGATTCCTATTGTTTCACGCGGCGCCGGAACCAATATGGTCGGGGCTTGCGTATGTAAAAGCGGCGGCATTGTCTTGAATTTTTCTAAGATGAATAAAATTCTGGAACTAAACACTACTAATATGACAGTGAGAGTTCAGCCGGGAGTTGTCCTTGGAGATTTGAAAGGTTTTGTTGAACAATTTGGCCTATTTTATCCCCCTGATCCTTCAAATTTTAAAGTATCAACTATTGGAGGGAGTATTGCTCAATCTTCCGGCGGGGCAATGTCTTTTAAGTATGGGACAACAAAAGATTATGTGTTGAGCTTGAAGGTGGTAACCGCTGACGGCGAGTTAATGACATTAGGTGCCGGAACTATCAAGGATGCCTCCGGTTTCCATTTAAATCAACTTATTGTAGGCAGTGAAGGAACTCTTGCGATTGTAGTTGAAGCTGTTCTAAAATTGATCCCGAAACCTGAATCAAGCAGAGTTATTACAGCATATTTTGAATCTATGGACTCTGCAATTAATTCCGTAAATGGTATTATTGAGGAAAGAGTCTTTCCATCTACTATTGATTTTATGGACAATAATTCTATTCGCACTGTAGAGGATTTTTATCCATGCGGTTTAAATACAAAAGCTGAGGCTATGTTATTAATAGAGATTGACGGTTTTGAATCTTCAATGAATGAGCAGCAGCTGCGTGTGCTTGAGGTTTTAAAATCTACTGGTGCAACAGGAATTGATGTCGCAGACACTAATGAAAGATGTGAACAAATATGGACTGCAAGACGATCTTCTTTTGCTGCCTCTGCAAGATTAGCCCCTGATGTTGTTTCTGATGACATAATTGTGCCCAGAGAAAATTTGGCTGAGATGGTTTCAAGGTGTAAAGAGATAAGCGAAAAATATAACTTAAATATGTGTCTGGTAGGACATGTCGGAGACGGGAATATACATCCTCAAATAGCACTGGATTTAGAAGATGATACGCAATTTAAAAATTATATTAAAGCTAAGTCTGAAATGTATGATTTTGCCTGGAAGCTTAGCGGCACAATTTCTGCTGAGCATGGTATAGGTATTGAAAAATTGTCTTACTTGGAAAATACTATAGATAAGAAAGCTATTGAGTATATGAAAATGATTAAGAAAGTTTTTGACCCTAAAAATATTTTAAATCCGGGGAAGGTTTTTATTATAAAATAAGGAGAGATTATGGATATAGTAGTAATTTATTGTACGTTGCCTGTTAAAAGTAAAAAAATTGCAAAAGATATTATACGAATATTAATGAAACATAAGCTTGCGGCTTGTGTATCGGTTGTGGAGCAGGTTAAATCTACTTTCTCCTGGGATGGGGAATTGTGTGAAGAAAAAGAACTTCTTATGATGATAAAGACAAGAAGAGCTAATTATGGAAAAGTTAAACTTGTAATAGAAGATATGCACCCGTATACTGTGCCGGAAATTATTGCCCTTCCTGTTGTTGATTGTTCGGAAGATTATTTAAAATGGATAATAAAAGAGACAGAACCGAAAAATTAATAGATTTTATACAATCATTTGATATTGAGCTTAATTATGGAAAAAATAAAGCTCGCGGTAATAAAGGTTTGTTTATTGCCAAAGATAAGAGGTATAGAATAGATATAGCAAAAGGACAGGAGGAAGATCCCGGGATTTTGCTGCATGAATTTGCTCATTATATTCATTTTAAATATGATAAAACATTAAAAACCCTTGATTTTATATTTCCTTCTCTTGACGAGAAGACTCTGGATGAATTGATAGAGCTGACAGTAGCTCTTATTCCTAAAAATAGTGTTAAGCCTTTCTTTGATAAAGCTGAAATTTTAAAAAAGGATATTAAAGACCTTGCTTCAAAAATAAAGACAAAATACCCTGATTTTAAGATTTCTTCTCCATTTTCTCCCTTAGAAAGAAAAATTCCATATCCCCTTTCGTTTTTATTAAGGTATGATAAAGTTAGGTTTGCAGGCAATGTTTATTCCGTCGAAACGGCAAATATTGATGAATGGGCTGGTTTGTATTTAAAATTAAAATCCAGACAACGAGCTTTGAAACGTATAAATTCAAGAATTGCAAAGTTAAACAGGTATTATAATTCGACGGGCGAACTTTTTGCCAGATGTATTGAAATGTATTTTACCAATAAAGAAGTTGTGGCTGTAAAAGCGCCCAGTATTTGTACTTTACTAAATGATGCCCTTAATTCCGGTACAGTTCCTGAGTTAACAGGGTTAGCAAAGATTTGTTTAAATTAGTTAATAAAATCTTTATTTTTTTTCTGTTTTCATGTAAAATACATAATGAGAGCTATAGTTGTTTATTATGATCAAGAATTTTAATGACAAGAACCAGAAAAAAAATGATTTAATCATCTTATCGATGATAATTCTCGGTTTTTTATTTGTGGTTTGGCTCTGTACTCCTCCGGGAAATAAATTTCTGCAAATGGCTTTCTGGGGTTCTAATACTCGTTTGTTTTTAGCCAAAATAACAAATAGTGCTGCAACTACAGAATGGATTTTTCATAGGAACAATGCTGTATATTTAGCTAAAATGAAGAATAAAGAAGGTTCTTTGTTAGAAATTGATAAAGCAATAATGACTTTCCCTGCATACGGAAGAGATAAAGATTTATCAAATTTATATAAAGATAGAGCTCAAATAAGAACATACTGGGAAGATTATAAAGGGGCTCTGGATGACTACATTCATTCTGATAATATAGATATGCAAGATAATTTAAGAGTTGCAATGCTTTATAAACTTAATGGTAATTATAAAGAAGCAATGTCTTACTGCAATAGTATTTTGGATGTAGATCCTAATGCATATGCCGGCTTTGCTTGCATGGCGGATATATATGCTGAACTGGGGCATTATGATCTTTCTGTAAAAGTATTTGATCTGTTAATTGATCGTGTCAAAAATAAACCGAAATACTATGCTGATAGAGCAATGTATAAACAAAAGTGCGGAGATTTTGAAGGCTATGATGCTGATATGGCTAAAGCTAAGCAACTGTCTCCAACTGCCAGACTGGATTATTCTATTATAGAAGAGGTTTTACATCCTAAAATGATTCGTATGGATATTATGCCTATTAAATAGAAACTTCAAATCTTTATATTTACTTAACATTTATTCTTTATTTTTGGTTTAAAATATTAATATATCAGATTTGAGGTGATGTAATAATGAAGTATTCGGAATATTCTGTTGTAATTATTGGTAGCGGTGCTGCAGGGTTGTATTCCGCTTTAAAAATATCACGGCAGATTGAGTTACCAGATGGAATACTTCTTGTAACTAAATCAAATTTAGGCGAAAGTAACTCAAAGTATGCACAGGGAGGAATTGTAGGGGTATTACATCAAAACCCCGGAGACAGTGTAAATCTGCATGTGGAGGATACTCTTAAAGCGGGTGCGGGTTTGAGTGAATCGGAAGTTGTAAGGTATATTTCCCAACGCTCAGATGAGGTTATAAATGATTTGATTGATATTGGAGTTCCTTTTGATAAAGATAATTCCGGAAATCTTGCGTTTACCTTAGAAGCAGCTCATAGTTTTAAGAGAATTCTTCATGTCAATGGCGATGCTACAGGAAAGGGTATTACAGATACATTAGTACAGAAAGTTCTTGAAGATGAAAATATTACTGTGATTGAAAACTCGGTAGCAGCAGAACTTTTGGTAAATTCCGATAGTGAATGCAAAGGGGTTATCCTTTATAATGATATTACCGGCGAACACGAAATCGTTTATACCTCAGCAGTTATTCTTGCTACGGGTGGTGTCGGACAGTTATATAAGTATACAACAAATCCGGATGGCGCAACCGGTGATGGTATAGATTTAGCTTATAATGCAGGTGCAATTATTCAGGATATGGAGTTTATACAATTCCATCCGACTGCTCTTGCTCTGAATGCTTCCAGCAGGGAAAGATTTTTAATATCAGAAGCTGTCAGAGGCGAAGGGGCAAAACTAGTGGATAGCGAAGGTAATGAATTTATGTCTCATTATCATGATAAAAGAGAGCTTGCTCCCAGAGACATTGTTACCAGGGCTATATATAATGAGATGAACAAAACTCACTCTCCGAATGTCTACTTAAATGCTTCAATTATTGACAAGACCCGCCTTTTTGATAGATTCCCTACGATATCAAAAAAATGTATTGATAGAGGCCTTGATATTTCCCAAAAACCAATACCTGTTGCTCCTGCAGCTCATTATTGTATGGGCGGGATAAAAGCAACAATTGAAGGTAAAACCTCTATCAGAGGTCTTTATGCAATTGGTGAAACTGCTTCTACAGGCTTGCACGGAGCAAACAGACTTGCAAGTAATTCTTTGCTTGAATGCGTTGTGTCTGCTTACGAACTGGCAGATTACTTATCATTTGCAAATCTTGTTCCTCCGAAGAAAATTGATTCTTCAATTATGAATACAATAAGTTTGTATGAAGAACCGCTGGTTGATGTTGAATACAATATTGAGCTTATGAAACAAAATTTAAAAGATATTATGTGGGAAAATGTCGGTATTATAAGGTCTGCAGAATCTTTAAACAAAGCTAAAGAACAGATATCTAAATTAAAAAAAGGCTTTTTACGTAATCGCAAGTGCTCAAGTAAAGAAGAATATGAATATAGAAATATGTTGAATGTTGCTGCACTTATTGTGGAGGCAGCTTTCAATCGTAAAGAATCAAGAGGTGCTCATTCCAGATCTGATTATCCCAAAACGGATTCTGTGGCACTGCATTCGACGATGATTAAACAGAATAACAGGGAGTTAGCTTATGTTGAATAACTTTTTTATTGAAGATCACGTAAAAAATGCTCTTCAGGAAGATATAGGGTTCGGGGATATAACTACAGATTACTTAACAAATGAAGAAGATACCATGAGTTGTGAGTTAAATACTCGTGTCGATGGTGTCTTTTGCGGAAAGGCAGTCTTTGAAACAGTTTTTAGGATACTTTCTTCGAAAGTTGAGGTAAAATTCTATTTTAAGGATGGAGATATTATAAAAAAGGGTGATAAAATTGCAGATATTCAAGGCCCTGCCCGTTATGTTCTTATGGGAGAACGTACTGCTTTAAATTATGTTCAAAGAATGAGCGGTATCGCTACTGAAACTAAAAAGTATCAGGATGCTATCGGCGATTATCCTGCTAAGATTGTAGATACAAGAAAAACTACTCCTGGATTTAGAGCTTTTGAAAAGTATTCTGTTAAAATGGGCGGAGGGGCTTTGCACAGATTTAACTTATCAGATTGTGCGATGATAAAGGATAACCATATTAAATTTGCAGGATCGTTAACAAATGCGGTTAGAAAATTAAAAGAGAATCTTTCTCATGCGCATAAAATTGAAGTAGAATGTGATACAATGGCTCAGGTCAAAGAAGCTTTAGCTTGCGGAGTTGATATTATCATGCTGGATAATATGGACGTGGATAGAATGAAAGAATGTGTTAAATTAATAGATAAAAAAGCTATAGTAGAGGCTAGCGGGAATGTTAATTTATCAACTGTAAATGAAATTGCATCGACAGGCGTGGATATTATATCTTCAAGTGCAATAGTTGCCAAAGCGCCAACCTTGGATTTAGGTTTAGATTGTAAATAATTTAGAGCTTGCTTTTTTCTCGATCTAATTTTCTTTGTTCACTGTTAAGTTTAGCCTGCTCATTATTCAATTTTGTTTGTTCGTTATCCAAGCGCAGTTGTTCTCTATTGTGCTGGTCAATTTCTCTTTGTAAATCACGAACTTCTGTTTCCAGCTTTTGTTCTTCCTGACGAAGTTCTCCTGCTGTTTTTTTCTTGAAACCCGGAGTGAAATATAAGTAATTATTTCCGGTTAGGTTAACAAACTGTACCTTCATACATAACTCCTTATGTATCTATTATAAATCATGTAAAAGAAAATTTTGCTACTTTTGGAAATTATTTAAATAGTTTTATCTAAGAAACTGTGATAGAATTAGCTTATAAGTACTTTATAAATATTACACGCAGATAATACATGAGGTAATTAAAAATGAAGTTAAATGCCTCCTTGTAGCTCAGTTGGATAGAGCGCAGGTCTCCGAAGCCTGAGGTCATGGGTTCAATTCCCGTCAAGGAGGTTTTAAATTCATATGGAATTACGATTGATGAATCTGCTACAAATGTGTTATACTAATAAAGTTAAAAGATATGGGGCACTGCTGGTGGGTTTTTTCGATAGTTTAAAGAATTTTAAAAATCAAATAGATCATATAGAGTCATCAGTGTATAGCGGTAAACAATCCCTTCTGGAGCTGTATGAACGTAATGCCAGACTGGAAGCAGAGATTGCAATGCGAACAAAAGAACTGGATACTGCAAACAGGCAGATGCTTACATTACAGCATATCTGGGATATGATGAATTCTTCAAAGCCGCTTTCAAGCGTTTTGAATGCTACTGTAAGCAGCTTACAGGGAGAGCTTGGTTATCTTCACAGTTGTATTGCAAAGCGTCTTGTGGATAATGAAGGTGACTATCTGCAGGTCGTAGCGTGTTCAGGTGAACTTTTTGGAGATAAATTTCTTAACTTTTTTAGCTGCGAACCTTCTGATTTGAGATTAAAATTTCCTAATATTGAAGAACTTCCCGGAGCAATTGACGGAAATAAAATTTACCAGTCTCGAGAAATTTTTAATCTTGTAAAGAGTGTTGTTCCAAATGTTTCAGATGATGTGGCAAAACAAGTGGCAGAAGAAACAAAAGCAAAATCATTTATGCTTGTTCCGCTTTCCTATAATCATTCCCATTTCGGTTCTTTAGTCGTATTTTCAACCAGAGAGACTGCTACAGAAAATGAATTAAATTTCTTGTCATTGTTTGCAAAACAGATAGAACTGGCTATAACTATTGCGGATCTTTTCCAAGCAGTTAAAGAACAAGCAATAACTGATGGTATGACGGGTTTGTACAACAGAAGATATTTTGAAGAGTATATTAAGAAAGAAGCTGTACGTGCGGGGCGCCAAAATCAGAAATTTACTGTTATAGGAATAGATTTGGATCACTTGAAAAAAATTAATGATATGTATGGTCATAATTATGGCGATATAGCAATTAAAGCTATTGCAGAAGTTTTAAAAACCAACGGCCGTTCTATTGACGTGGCTGCAAGGATGGGTGGTGAAGAGTTTAATGTAATTCTCCCCGGTGTTGATTCAGCCGGAGGACAAGTTTTTGCGGAACGTATAAGAAAATCTATAGAGGCTGTGACATTAGAAAAAATAGGCCATATTACAGCGAGTTTAGGTGTAGCAACATATATGGAGCATTCTGAAGATATAGATGAGCTGCTTGAGCTGGTTGACCATGCAATGTATGAGTCAAAAAGGAACGGAAGAAACAGGGTCACTCTGGCAAAACCTGTAAGTGAAACTTCTTGGCAAGAGGTTGCGATAGATACCTTTATGGATATTTTGTCTAAACACCGCATTCCTTTGGACATTAAGACTTCCAAAATACTTACTAATAAGCTTCAGGAAATGAATATTAACAATGATATGCTTTATCAAGTATCAGATGCCCTTATTAAAACTTATAACCCTGAACATACTGAAGATGGTACAAAACAAAAAGTTCAATTAGCATCTTTGTTAGCTAAGCGTTTTGATTTATCGAAAGAAAGTATTGATAAATTGAAAATAGCAGTTCTTTTATATGATATAGGTAATACAATGGTTCCAAAGGAAATTTTAGAGAAAAAAGAACCATTGACTGAGGAAGATAAAAAATCTATTAAGCAGCATCCGCTGATAGCAGCAAGGGAGATTTTAGAACCTATAAGTACTGTGGTGGATATTATTCCAATAATTGAAAAACATCACGAAAACTGGAACGGTACAGGTTATCCTAATAAGCTTTCCGGAGACAGCATACCAATAGAATCTCAGATTATCTTAATAGTGGATTCCTATTGCGCATTGTTGGAAAATCGTCCATACAGGTCTGCTATGTCAAAAGAAGATGCTTTAAAAACTATTATGGCAGATGCTAATAATAAGTGGAGTGATAAACTTGCTCAGGAGTTCGTTTCAATTGTGCAAAACGAATTTGATTAGGAATTTAAACTATGATAGAGCTTTTGATTTTATATGAATTGAGTAAAAAAGTTTTAACAATGTATGGTATTTCCAAAGAAATACGACTTATGTTTGCAGTTTTAACCACTCCCAGTTATGGAACTATAAAACCGGCATTAAATCGTCTTGAGAAAGGCGGATTTGTTAAAACTCAAAAAACAATGACCTCCGGCGGCAGGCCTTCTACGTATTATTCAATAACAGCTGCCGGACAGGAAGAATTAAAGGCACTTTTGCTTGCTCATCCTAATGAGAATCCTGTTCAATTTTTGACATCGTCCAGAATTAAACTTGCCTGTGCAGATGTATTAAGCAAAGACGAACAGATGGTTCTGTTTCGTGTATTACGTATAAAAGCTGAAAATATTATGCTGGATACGAAAAATATACTCAGTAAGAACAAGTCTGAATTTTATCCCAAACTTGTATTTGATAATTTGATGTGTGAATACAGAAATTTTATATCTTTATTGGAAGGATTTGAAAACGCTTGCAAGAACTAAGACTTCCTCAAGTGTTTAGTAAACTATAGCTGGGTGGCTAATATACTGTAACTCTTTACCATTATTTAATAGTTTTGTACACAAAAGTAGTAAGGAGAGAGTAGATGAGTACCACAGTTGAGATTGAGAAAAAGACAATCAGCGTAATTATAATTGAGGATTTTAAGCTGACGAGAGTTGGCCTTCGTTGTGCATTAAATTCCAATGAGGATATTGAGGTTGTTGCAGAAAGTGATAATGCTGTTGATGGTCTTGAATTAATAGCAAAATATAATCCGAATATTGTTTTAATGGATTTAGGCCTTGCAGGAATGAACGGTATAGAGGCTACATTAAAAGTTAAAGAAATGAATAAGGATATTAAAGTTATAGCATTGACGTCTCATGACAGAGAGGAAGAAGTTATCGCTGCATTATCCTCAGGGGCAATGGCATATTGCCTGAAAGATATTGATCCTTCTAAACTGGCAGATGTTATAAGAGATGTAGTAAATGGTGTATGCTGGCTGGATCCGGTTATAGCAAGAAAGGTTCTGGATTCATTTCCTAAGCAGGAAACATTAGGCATTTTAAAAGACAAGTCTTCGGAAGAAGGTCGTGTACCTCTTACTGAAAGAGAGTATGAAGTGTTGAAACACCTTGTTGAAGGAAAGAGTAATACAGAAATCGCAAAAGAATTAATTGTAAGTGTACATACGGCGAAAGCTCATGTTTGCTCAATTCTCCAGAAAATGTGTGTGAACGACAGAGTTCAGGCTGCGGTTAAAGCTGTAAAAGAAGGTTTGGTCTGATTTTATCATATCTTTTAATTGATTATGTTACGGGCGAAGCATTAAATATGCTTCGCCCGTTTACAATTTCGCCTGTTTGTAGTAGCGTATATAATTGAGGATATATTAAAAAAAGAGGATTAATAGATGGAAACTAAAATTGAAAAACTTCCTGAAAATGTTGTAAAAGTCGATATTGATATACCTGCAAAAGAGGCAGTGGATTTTTATAACAATGCAGCAAAAAAATTATCACAGTATGTTAATATTCCGGGCTTTAGAAAAGGTAAAGCTCCGAGAAATATTGTTGAACAAAATATCGGTGAAGAAAGAATTAAGCACGAAGCTTTGGAAACTGCTTTACCAAGAATTTTTTCTCAGGTAATTAAAGAAAATGATTTTGATGTGGTTGCACAACCTTATGTTGAATCATACACTTATAATATCGGGGAAGATTTAAAAATTACTGCAAGAATGGAGTTGAGACCGGAAGTAACACTTGGTGAATATAAGAATATGACCGTAGAAGTTGAAGAATATAAAACTCCTGAAGATGCATTTCAGAAATCTCTTGACGGGTTGCTTGAACAGTCAGCGACTACGGTTGTTGTAACAGATAGAAAAACTTTGGCAAATGACATTGTAGTATTTGATTTTGAAGGTTTTTCAAATGGTGAAAAAATTGAGCACGGTGATGCTAAGAATTATACGCTCGATTTGGCTCACTCAAGCTTTATTCCTGGTTTTGCAGAGCAATTGGTAGATAGACCTTTGGGCGAAGATTTTGAAATCAATGTAACTTTCCCTGAAACATATCATGAAAAGAAATTGGCTGGTCAGCCGGCTGTATTTAAGTGCAAAATTAATGAAATAAAAACAAAAGTTCTCCCTGAACTAAATGATGAATTTGCTCAGAAAGTAGGACCTTTTAAAACAGTGGATGACTTAAAAGCTGATATTCAGTCATATCTTGACAGGCAAAAAGCTGATATTGACAGAACAAATTCTGAAAAGGCTATTTTTGAGCAGGTTGTTAATAATGCAAAAGTTGATATTCAACAATCTATGATTGATAGAGAAGCTGATCAATTACTTGAAGAATACAGACAAAAACTTCAAATGCAGGGCTTTACTTGGGATCAGGCTGTCGAGGCTCAAGGCTATGATAATATTATGAACAGTTTGAAAGAGGATGCTGCTGTTAGGGTTAAAAATTCTCTTGTAATTGACAAAATTGCAAAAGAAGAAAATATTACAGTTTCTCAAGCTGATTTTGGCTCTAAACTGGCAGAATTGAGCAGAATGTATCAAATAGATACTCCGACTATGATAAAACAACTTTCACATACTCCAGGAGTATTTAATGCATTGTCTCAACAAGCGCTTAATGAAAAGGTTACTCAATTCTTAAGTGAAAATAATACAGTTAAGATGAAATAATTGTATTGTATTCTATAAATAAAAAGCGGAACGAACTTTCGTCCCGCTTTTTTTTATTTTGTATAAATTTAGAATACTTTTTGAGGATTTGCAACTCTAAGCAACCCTTTACTTCCGGAAGCGACTCCGGAACAATTTACATATGTTTCACCTTCCAGTGTTAATGTTCCATTAATTTTGCAGAAGGCTTGCTTAAAACTAGTATAAGTAGGTTTTGTATAACTATATTGATCCACCCCTGTCTCGATAGCCCTACCTACATTTCCGTCATCAATATAAAAAGGTAATAAGTCCTGTCTGTTTTGGAGGTCTACATTATTGTCGCTTGTAACCTTCGGGGCTGGAATTAAGATCCCGTTATTTAAATTAGGAAGATAGAATAACGTAACTTTTGTTTCACTTGTATCACTTGTCTTTTGGTAAGGGATTTTCATTATAATTTTATAAATTGGACCGGATTCCTCTTCTTCAACATAATTTGTCAAATAAGACATTGTATATGTTATTCCGTTTGGTGCGGCTATTTGAACACTATTCCCCGAGGTGGTTTTTTCGGCGGAAAGAATTTTTACTATATGCTCGGTAAAATCACAGTTTGTTATTGTAGAACTATCCGGAGCGTATCCGTAATCAATAGCATCGCCTATTGCTTCATATAAACCGTTGTAGCCGGTATAGAAGAATAAATTATACGCGTTTTTTATACCTTTTTTTGCTATGGTAAAACTCATAGCGGTTATTATTGCAATAATAGCCATTACTATTAAAAGTTCAGCAAGCGAAAATGCTTTTTTTAAATTCTTTATCATAAAAGCTCCAGAAGTTCTTCGTATGTATTTATTATATCACAGTTTATCGGAAAATTCTTAGGGTTTATGTTTAGGACAGTATTGTTTCCTTTTATTACAAAGATTTTTTTATTAAGTTTGTTCATTTCAAGCATTGGAATTCCGCCTAGACAGTCATATGGTGTTATTAAAAAGTTAACGTCATTTATGGAAATAGTATTACCTTTTTTTTCATAATCCAACTTAGGGGCGTTATTTAACCCTAATAATATACACGGCAAGAATGTTGGTGTTATAAATTCAGCTGAACACCTTGAATCGACAATTGCTGAAGATATGGAATAATCTGAAAATGCCGGAGCGTGTGCGCATGGAACTTTTAATTCTTTTGAGATGTAGTGAGAAATAATAGCTTCTACCCCGCCGACCGGATCAACACCGATTCCGTTTGCATAGTCATCACCCTGGGCTTCAGGGAAATAACAAACTATAGCAATTGCATCCGAGCCTGTTTCAACAAGTTTTTTCCCGGCTCTGAGTAATGTATGCGGATTTTTTATGTTGCCAACAGAATCACCCGCCTGATTTATAAAAAATTCAACGCCGACTTCTTCATCTGTTATTTCAATTTGATTTATGTCTATGTCGTATACGGTTTTTACTGCATTTATTGTGTTGATATGTATATTATAAACATCCTGCGGGATGGCTTTGTCGAAAATAACTCCGATTTTATTATTTCTTGATTCTGATAAGTTAAGATTACCTTTAAAGAATTCATCCATCGAATATCCTTCAAGGTATAGCATATTATCTGTTATTCCGGAGAAACAAGCTGCATTAACAACGTTTGGATTGACAATCAGTCTGTGTCCTTCAGCAATTTTTCTTGCCCACTTGCTTGCATCGCCGGCAAAGCCGCCTATTGAGGCTCCGATTCCTGTTGGTATTATAAACGCTCCGATATTCATATGTTGATTATATTATAACCTTTATAACTTTGTCCAATATTGCAAAATATTCATGTCTGATGTAAAATTACGTTTATAAAACAAAGGTATTTTAGAGGAATGGACCTAACCGATATATTTATTAATATATTTATAATAGTATTTTTACTCTTTGTTAACGGTTTCTTTGTAGCAGCGGAATTTTCTCTTGTAAAAGTTAGAAAAACTCGGCTTGAGCAGCTTAGCAATGAAGGTAATTCTAATGCTAAACGAGCATTGAAACTTGTGAATGAAACCAATAAGATGCTTGCCGCTGCACAGTTAGGTGTAACAATAGCCAGTATCGCTTTAGGTTGGGTTGCCGAGGCTACTATCGTTCAATTAATTGAACCTCTGATACGTCTCCTTCCTGTTGCAAATTCTGCGGTATTTGCTCATGCGGTAGCAGTTCCGATATCTTTTGTTTTGGTTACATATTTCCATGTATTATTAGGTGAGCAGCTTCCTAAATGTTTTGCCTTACAGCATCCGGATAGACTGGCTCTTTGGGTTGCTACTCCAATGAATATGTTTATTACTGTATTTAAGCCTTTTGTCTGGTTATTACTTGTATCTGGCGATAAAATCCTTTGCGCATTCCATGCTACGGCGGATGATTCAGCCCTTGTACATTCAACGGAAGAATTAGATATGCTTGTCGATGTAAGCTACAATGAGGGCGTTTTGAATGAAACTGAAGCTGAAATGCTTCATAATATGTTTAAGTTTTCAGATTTAATGGCTAAACAGGTTATGATTCCTCGCACAGATATGATGTGTATTCCGAATGATATTTCTTATGAAGAATTAACCAAATTTACCTTAGAAAACCAGTACACAAGATATCCTGTATATGAAGAAAATATTGATAAAATTTTAGGGTTTATTCATGTTAAGGATTTGTATTCTCTTTCTATGACAAAAGAAAATTTTTCTCTTGAAAAGTTAATAAGGCCTTTAATGCTAGTTCCAGAAACAATGACACTTGATAATTTAATTATTCAATTCAAAAAGGATCATGCACAAATGGCTGTTGTTATTGATGAATTTGGCGGCACGGCTGGTTTAATTACGCTTGAAGATGTTCTTGAAGAAATTATAGGTGAAGTTCAGGATGAATTTGATGAAGAGGAAGAAGCTGATATTAGGGAAGTCGCTGAAAATACATATATAGCAAATGCGATGATGAGAATTGATGAGCTGGCCAAGTTTTTCGGTATTAATGAAGAACAATTTGAAGAAGATGATGTTGAGACTATAGCCGGATTAGTTGTTAAATTATTAGGGCATATTGCTAATATTGGCGATTCTGTGACATATGAAGGCCTTACATTTACCGTTATAGAAGTAGACGGCGCTCGGGTTACAAAATTGCAAATATACAAAGAGCCTGAAAATATTGAAGTTTCTGTCTCAGAAGAGGCTTAATTATATATTAAGAATTGTAAAAGCTTGTTAAATTTATGCAATTTTTTACCGCAAAATAACTTTATATAAATGTAGTATTACAGTGTGTAAGGTTAGAATATGACATCAGGTTTATCATCAATTGCATTATTTGCTCCGGCCATAGCTTCAAATGCTGTGTTCTCCTTCAGACGTGCATCAAGAGGGGTAGATTCTATTGATGAAAATCCGATTTACGGAATGATGAATATGGATCTTGCGGCAGGACAAACTCTCAAGGCTGCAAAGGCTACAAGGGATATGGTTCAGGTGAGCGATGCAGCTGCAGGTGAAACTTTTAAGGGTGCTGAACAGGCTATTAAAAATATGGCTGCAGAAAGCAAGTTTTTAAGAGGTGCCGGGAAAATTGTCAGATTCACTGCTGATAATATTAACCCAATTATATGTGCTACAAGCGGTGTCAAAGTTTTGTATTCTGACGACAGAACCGACGCTCTTGCAAGAGAGTCTTTAGCGTTGACTACAATGTTTTCAGCTGAATCAGCCGCAAAAAAATTCCTTGGTATGCCTGTAACAAAGAAAATTGATGGTAAAAAAGTCACTGTAGCAAGGGAAAGTTTATATAGTCAAAATCCGTTTTTAAAAGAACAGGCAGCAGCAATAAAAGATTATTGTGCAACAAGCAAACTCTTTAATAAGATTTCTTTAAAACCTGTTCCGGGTATGTTAAAAGGTTTAGCATTTGTAGCTGCTTCAATAGCGGGATATCAGGCAGGATCTTTATTGGGTGATTGGATTTTAGGTGAAAAGAGCGAATAATTTATCTAAAATTTGATTTTGTTTTTATTTTTCCGTGTTCTCTGTAGAGGGTTTGGAATATAGATTGTGAACGTCTGTAGTTGTTAATTGTGGCTTCAAGTGATGCGTTAATAGTAAAATAAACAACGGGAACAGCAATTGCTATTGTTACTATTGCAATTACCGCATGTTTTATAACCGTTTGCACCATTCCAAGTCGTCTTTTTGTTATAGCGATATCATCTTGCTGCCGAAGGATCCTGTTAATGAGGTTTTTGCGTTCTTTTACTGTTAAACTTTCTATAAAATCAGTATTTTCCGGATCAATGTATATAACATATTTTGTATATTTAACATTATCATCCAGATAATCTAAGCTCTCATTGTAACTAACCTGCTCGTGCGTGGAAGGTTTTTCAAGAATATTTCCGCCTGTTAGGTTTTCGATTTCTTTATTTTCTTTTAGTTCTTCCTGCGGTGCCGGTTGTGTTGCGGAAATTCTTTCATTTGTGTCTTTTGAAGAAATTTCTTGAGTCTCATTTTGAATTTTTGCTTGTGCTTCGGCTTGAGCTTCAGCTTCTTGTTTATTTAATTTGGCCTTGTATTTTTTTATGAAATTATCATCAATTGCATTATCAATGTTAACTTTTGCACGAGGAGATATATCTTCTTTTTCAGGTGTCTCAATATTAGCTTGAGAAGGTTGGGTTTCTGGCGGTTGTGAAGCCTGTTCGGGAATCTCTTCAAATAATGTTGCATCATCATTTGTATCCATAGCAGGGACTTCTTTATTGTTTAACTTATTCGCAGTTTGCGATACTTTATTTTGAAGTTGTTCAATAAATTCAGGAGTTATTTCCTCATTTAAGGATGCAAGTTCATTAATGTCCAATGCATCATTTTTACTGAGGAATTTGTTCTTTTGTAAATTATTATCAGCCATCCCGACTTATCCTAAACACTCGCCTTTTATTTTTATGATAATATTATATATGATATTTTAATAGTTGGCAATCATAAGAGAGATGGATATTATGGAGATAAATATCGATAAACTTAAGAATACTATATTAAAGTTAAATAATTCTAAAATCCTTGTAATAGGTGATTTAGCTTTAGATGAGATGGTGTACGGAGACACGGAGAGAATTTCAAGAGAAGCTCCTGTTTTAATTCTTCAGCATACTCATACGAAGCACATCCTTGGGGGGGCTTCAAATGCGGCTCACAACGTTTCTTCTATTAACGGAGGAAAGGTTAGTGTAATTGGCGTAATCGGAGAGGATTATCAGGCTAATGATTTGAAGGCAGCTTTTACCGAGGCCGGAATTGACTGCTCGTCTTTGGTTACTGATAAAGATCGCAAAACGATTACCAAAACAAGAATCTCGGGATCTTGTTCTCATTCTATTACGCAGCAGATAGTAAGAATTGACAGACAGACGAATGCTCCTATATCTAAAGAAACTGAACAAAAATTAATAGAAAAAATTGAAAAACTTATCCCTGAATTTGATGCGGTAATTCTTTCTGATTATCATATCGGAACTCTTTCCGATAATATTATCAGGTGTGTTACGGAATGTGCTAAGAAATATTCAAAAAAAGTTATTGTAGATGCGCAGAAGGATTTAAACCGATATAAAGGTGTTTATTCAATGACACCTAATTATCCTGATACTCAAAAATTTGTAGGCTATCCTTTAAAATCCAAAGAAGATTTTATGCGTGCAGGTTATTCATTGATGGATTTAACCGGTGCTGAATGTGTCCTTATTACATGCGGTTCAGAAGGTATGGTTGTTATTGAAAGAGGTGGAAAATATACACATATCCCTGTATTTAATAAATCTAAAGTTTTTGACGTAACCGGTGCCGGTGATACAGTAACCGCAACTTATACTCTTGCACTTGCCGCCGGAGCTGAACCTGTATATGCTGCAATAATAGGGAATATTGCAGCGGGTATTGTTATTAAACAATTCGGCTGTGCTACTACAAATATAGATGAGATACTGGCTTCTATGCCAGAGAAGATTGAGCTTGAAAATTAATTAAGGAGTGTTATATGAAAAAATTTAGTTTAGTTGACTTGGTTATTATAGGAGGTGTATTAATAGCTTTGATTGTAGGTATTTACACCGCTAAACATTTCAGACAAACTGCCGATAAGCAAATTGAAGCTACTTCTCCTATAACTTTTCAGGTATTTTTGAGGGGGGTAACTGTTACGGGTGAAAATTTCCCTGTAAAAAAAGATGATAAAACTTTTATTACAATAAGAAATGTTCCATATACTGAACTTACTGTTGTAGATGTGACATCTCAGCCAAGGAAAACTCTTTCTCCTGCAGGAAGATATATACTTGTGAATGATCCGTCTCAGCCGGCAATTTTTGATGCTGTTGTAACGATAACTGATACGGCTAAAATTACTAAAGACGGTGCTGTTGTCGGTGGTAATAAGATCAAAATGGGGCTTCCTGTTACGCTGGAAGGCGAAACTTATAAATTTAACGGAACAATATCTGATGTCAGAGTCTCTAATGATGCAGATGTTAAAGATTCTGGCGAGAATGTTAATGTAGGGTAACTTTAATGTTTTTAAATAAAATATTATCTTTTTCGCAAAGAATTTTTTTACCTTTGTATGAAAGAAGTCATGTTCTCAAAAATTTGGATTGGCTTATTTTTGTATCAATTTTGTTGGTTATTTTGACTTCTTCTTGCGCAGGATCCGATACAATAAGTTACTTTGCTCTTTTGGGTATAATTTTGACCGTTGTTAAATTGCTTACTAAGCCTGATGAAAAGTTTAGTATGACAACAGGGGATAAGTTCCTGCTGATATATTTTATGATTGTTCTTATAAGTGTTGCAGGGTCATCGCTTCTTTTATATAGTTTTAAAGGTTTTTGTAAGTCTCTTATATATCTTAGTTTTTACATTTCTTTTATTCACTATATAAAAGATAACAGAGGGAAAATTAAGTATATTTTGTTAGCTGTAGCTGCGGTGGTTATGGCAGAGTCGGTTCTTGCTTTTCATCAGAACTTTCTTTCAGTTTCCGAAATCTCAGGCTGGCAGGATATGTCAAGGCTGAATCCGGAAGAAGTTATGACAAGAGTGTACGGCTCTTTGAAACCTTATAATCCGAATCTTTTTGGCGGTTATATGCTGGCTGCACTTCCGTCTACTCTAATATTAATTTATTTGCCGCTTTTAAATAAACATTATAAAACTGCAAGTGTTGGTTTAGTATGTTTTCTTCTTGCTGCGGTATCAATTGTTTTAACCGGTTGCAGAGGAGCCTATCTGGGACTGGTTACAGAATTTATAATTTTGACTCTTATAACTTATAAATTTTTAAAACCGTTTTATAAGAAGATATTCACAGCTCTGGCTGCGGGGTTCGCTGCGCTGGTATTTTTTACGGTAATTTCGATATCTGCATTGAGAGCTAGAGTTTTTTCTATATTTGCTATGAGAGGAGATAGTTCTAACTCTTTCCGGTTTAATGTTTATAATTCTTGTATAGAGATGTTTAAGGATAATTTTCTTTTGGGAATAGGCGTTGGAAACCAAAATTTTCGCGAAATTTACGGATTATATATGAAAACAGGTTTCGATGCATTGAGTGCATATAATATTTATCTTGAAATAGCAGTGGAAAGCGGTATTTTTGCGCTTCTGGCTTTTGCAGGATTTTTAATTTGTAATATTAAAAGATGTGTACAATTTATCTTAAGAAGGAAAAATGCGGATGTTATATACCTTTCAATTGCCTTGATTTCATTATCGGGAATACTTGTCCACGGGCTTGTAGATACCGTATTTTTCAGACCGCAAATTCAATTTATTTTTTGGATAATGATAGGTATAATAAGAGTTATAACTTATAAGGGGAACGGAGTTTACTTGTATGCTGGAAAACGAGATTAAAAATTTAAGGGATGAAATTAATAAGTACAGCTATAATTATTATGTGCTTGACAATCCTCTTATAAGTGATTTTGAGTATGACAGTTTATTTAAAAAGCTGCAAAAATTTGAGGAAGAATATCCTGAATTAATTACTCCGGATAGCCCTACTCAAAGAGTTGGCGGAATAAGTTCCAGCTTTGAAGAACACCGCCATAAATACAGGCTTTACAGCTTGGATAACACTTATAATGAAGAGGAACTCCGCAAATGGTATGAACGGGTTCAAAAGGAATGCCCAGGTAAAGTAGAACTTGTTTGTGAGTTAAAAATTGACGGACTTGCAATAGCACTTACCTATAAAGACGGACTTTTTGTAACAGGTGTTACAAGGGGGGACGGAGTTGTCGGAGAAAATATCACTCAGAATTTGAAAACCGTAAAAGCTGTACCGCTGAGACTTTTTGAAGACGTTGATGTGGAAGTTCGCGGTGAAATTTACATGCCAAAATCTTCTTTTGAAAAATTGAATGAAGAGAGTTTGAAAAACGGAGAAAAATTGTTTGCTAATCCGAGAAATGCAGCAGCCGGGTCTTTAAGACAGTTAGATAGTACTATTACTGCCAAAAGAGATTTATCAATGTTTACTTATACTGCGATAATTGAAAAATCTGACTGCAAACCTAAAACTCATTGGGACAGTCTGCAATATATTAAAAAACTCGGTTTTAAAACTAATCCTAATATCCGCCTTGTCGATGATATTGAAGGTGCTATAGCTTTTTGTGAAGAATGGAAAACTAAAAGATTTGATTTGGATTACGCGACAGACGGCGTTGTAATTAAAGTGAACAGGCTTGATTTTCAAAACGAAATGGGATTTACTTCCCGTGCTCCTAAATGGGCGACGGCATTTAAGTTCCCGCCGGAAGAGATAACTACAAAACTTCTTGATATAGAAATTGGGATAGGAAAAACCGGGGCTGTAACCCCTGTTGCGGTTCTTGAACCTGTAAATCTGGCAGGTAGTGTTGTTTCAAGGGCAAGCCTGCATAACTTTGATGAAATTGAACGTTTGGATATAAGAATCGGAGACAGAGTTCTTATTAAAAAGGCTGCCGAAATTATACCGAAGGTAATAAAAGTTGTGGACAGCAAAGAGCACAACAATCTTCCTGCATATATTCCGCCTAAAAAGTGTCCGGAATGTGATTCAGATTTGGAAGTCAGAGAAGGTGAAGTTAATTTATACTGTACTAATGAAAAATGTCCGTCTGTAATTAAGGCAAAGCTTGAATATTTTGTTTCAAAAGAAGCTATGGATATTGATTTTATCGGTCCGTCGGTTATCGCACAGCTGTTTAACTTAGGCCTGGTTAAATCACCTGCGGATTTTTATAAGTTAACTATGGATGATTTTCTTAAGCTCGACTTGGTAAAAGAAAAATCCGCTTCAAATATGTATAATTCAATTCAGGAAAGTAAATCAAGACCTCTTGCCAGATTTGTGACAGCGCTTTCAATAAGGCATGTCGGTAAAGAGACTGCAGAATTAATAGTAAATGATTTTCCATCTCTTGATGAGCTGAAAGGAGCATCTTTAGAAGATTTATCCCAAATTGACGGTGTTGGAGACAAGATTGCACAAAGTGTTTATGATTATTTTCATAACTCTGAAAATTTAAATTTAATTAATGAGTTTATTTCACTGGGTTTTGAATTTAAAGATACTGCAGCAGAAAAGACTACAGAGCTTGCAGGTAAAACTTTTGTGCTGACAGGGACTCTTCAAACAATGACAAGAGACGAAGCAAGTGATAAAATAAAATTAAGAGGAGGGAAAACGTCTTCTTCCGTTTCTAAAAACACCTCATATGTAGTAGCCGGTGTTAATCCGGGATCAAAATTGGACAAAGCTGAAAAATTAGGTGTTATAATATTAAATGAGGATGAATTTCTCGCATTAATAGGTATGAATAAATGAGAAAAAATTTGAATGTAATACAAATAAGAGGTATAAAAGGACTTTTTGTCGCAGGAATGATTGTTTGCTGCCTTGCAGCCGGTTTTATTGTTTTCCCGGGCTGGGTATGGATGCATATTTGGAATTTTGGTGCTTCTTATATATCTAATTTACCTTCTATAGGCTTAATCCAAGGTATTTTACTCTGGGGAATTATTTTAGCTGCATATTTTACTTTCAGAAGAGAAAAAATAGTTGTCTGTGTACGTTCTCCGAAAGGTTTATCAGAAGACGAACTTAAGACAGTTTTTGCTGATATTAAAAAACAGGCTCAGGATGATCCCGTTTTACAGGCTATGATGAAGGCAAGAGAAGCTGAACTAAAAGTTAATACTGTTGAACCGGAACAAAATGACAGTTCAGAACAGGAAGCTGAAAATAAAAATTAACCTCTGGTATTTGTGTTTTCAAATACTATTCGGCTCTGACTCAATGCCAGCATCTTTAGAGAACACTCGCCTTCTTTCCTGTTAATTACTCCGATTGAAGAGAGTCTTGCAGTTACAAACTCATTTAAATCATCAGGAGAGATGAATAGCGGACAATTACTGTCGCAGTTTTTATTATCGTTAAACGGGCAAGTTTTCATATTTACTCCAATTCTTTTAATGCTTGTTCAAGCTGCTCATCATTAGGCGCCTTACCATGCCAGCCGGCTTGATTTTCCATGAATGAAACCCCTTTACCTTTAATAGTATTTGCAACTATAGCAAAAGGCTTATTTGCAATTTTTGCTTGTTCAATGGCCGTATATATTTCTTCAATGTTATGTCCGTCTATTTCTGTAACATCCCATCCGAAAGCTTTAATTTTTTCTGCAACATCACCAAGAGCCATTACGTTTTCCGTGCAGCCATCTATTTGGAGCTTGTTTCTGTCAATAATGGCAATAAGGTTGTCTAAATTTCTGTGTGCTGCTTGCATAAATGCTTCCCAGCAAGAGCCTTCTTGTAATTCTCCATCTCCAAGGTATACAACAACTTTGGCAGGGTTTTTATCAAGCTTAAGCCCCATTGCAATTCCGCAACCTACAGAAAGCCCCTGCCCTAAGGAACCGGTTGAAGTTTCAACCCCCTGAATATATCCGTGAGCGGGATGGCCTTGCAGTCTGCTGTTAATTTTTCTAAAAGTCCTTAGTTCATCTTTTGAGATAATTCCATGCTGAGCAAGGGTTGCATATAACAACGGAGAGGCATGTCCTTTTGAAATTATAAATCTATCTCTTTTATCAAAATCCGGATTCTTATCCCAGTCCGAAGGAATATTTAAACATTTTTCGTAAAGCACTGTCAGAATATCAGCTCCTGAAAGAGAACCCCCCGGATGCCCTGATTTTGCGTTATGAACCATTTTTATAATATTTCTTCTAACTTCTTTTGCAGAATTTTTTAGATTTTCAATTTCTTGTGCGGTAAGCATTATAAACTCCTCTTTGTCAAAGCTTTTATTAAAAATAAAGGTAAAGTTGGGAATATTCTTTTTATTCTGGCCGGTTGAGTCACTGTCCTATAGAGCCATTCCAAGCCGCAAATCTGGAAAATTCTTGGAGCTCTTTTAACCATGCCGGACCAGACATCAAGACTTCCTCCAATTCCTATCATAAGAGCCGGTTTAAGAACTTTCTTTGCATTATAAATGAATTTTTCCTGTCTTGGTGATCCCATTGCGATTAGGATAAGTTTCGGTGATTTTGTATTGATTTCTTCGTAGATGGAATTATCATTATCAAAATAACCGTTATGGTAATATACAATATTTAAACCGTTAATCTCATTTTTAAGATTCTCTACGGCTTTTTGTATAACTTCTTCTTTTGCCCCGATTATGGCTACAGGAATATCGTTAGCTGCGGCTTCCGATAATAGTCGTCTGGCGAAATCTATGCCCGGAATTCTCTCTGTATTAAATCCGTTGAGCTTTAAAGCGATTTTAACTCCTACTCCGTCCGGAATAACCATGTCAGCTTCTTTTATGATTTCAGCGAAATCGCTGTCTTTTTGTGCTGCTTCAAACATCTCAGGATTAATTGTTACTATCTGAGATACTTTTCTTCCGTCAATCAGAACTTTAGCCCTGCTTACGGCTTCTTCAAATCCAAATGTATCTACATTAAGTCCTAGTAATTCTACACTCATATTTACATTATACTTGAAAATTAAAAAAATGTAGTCTAAAATGTGATTTATTCAGAGAAAGGAGTTTAGTATGAAAAAATTATTAACAGTTTTAACTCTTGTTGCTTTAACAGGAACTCTTGCCGTATCAGCTGCAGAATCAAGATTAGAAAATTATGTAAACAAAAAACTTTCTCCTATTACAAATAAGGAAAAAGAATTTAATGCTAAAGTAGAAGCTCAGCAAAAAGAAAATGCTGCCAAAAAAGCTGAATATGAGAAACAGCAGAAAGAAAGACAAGCTGCAAGAGAAAAACAGAGACAAGAAGCTCAAGCAAGACGCCAGGCAACGAAGGATGCTATCAATGCGGAAAAAGATTACTGGAATTCACTAATGAAGAAGTAGAAGGGGAATTTTGATGAAAAAAATTTTTACATCTGCAATATTGATTATGCTAATGTCTTCTATGGCATCATATGCGGCAGAATCTCGTATTGAAAATTTTGTTGATAATTTGATTTCGCCTGTAATACAAAAAGAAAAAGAATTAAATGCACAGGCAGAAGCCCAGCAAAAGGCAAGAAAAGCTCGACAAGCTCAATATGAAAAACAACAAAGAGAAAGACAACGTGCTATAAAAAAACAACAAAGAGAGCGAGAGCGAGCTTTAAGAAGACAACAACGTGAAGCCCAAGCAAGAAGAGAAAATACCAGAAATGCTATTGAGTCTGAAGCTAATTTTTGGAAATCGCTTTTTGATAAAAAATAAAAGCTATAAAATACTTGAAAAGGATGGACAATAGTTCATCCTTTTATTTTACGAAAGGCCCATATAAAGAAAAAACCGCAATCGTTGCGGCATTAACTCTCGTTAGATAAAGGAGTGGAGGAGAAAATAAAGAAAAGAGATTATATTATATATATTCCACATTATGCATTTTTTATAACACTTTTATATAAAATTTTTACAAATCTTTACAATTAACTCCTGAAATCCTTGTATATTAATAATTTTGTTTGTTATATAATTTACTAGCCAGAGATAAATGGCGGTAGTAGTCGAGAGGGGTTAAAAGTGAGTGTTTTAACAGATAAAATAAAAATTGCTGTCTGCGGTTCAAATGGGAAAATGGGACAAGAGGTTATAAAAGCAGTTAAATCTGCTGAGGATATGGAACTTACGGCTGAGATTGACATAGTAAATGGTCAATATTCTTCTATTAAAGAAGCTAAAGATGCCGTTTCTATAGATGTTCTTATAGATTTTACTCAGCCGGCATCAATTTATGAAAATGCTTTATTTTGTCTGAATAACGGTATAAATATTGTTATAGGTACAACCGGTTTAAAGGATGAACAGATTAAAGAATTAGAAACCCTTTCAAAGGCTAATAACCTGGGATGTTTAATTGCACCTAATTTCTCTACCGGAGCGGTTTTGATGATGATGTTTGCCAAAATGGCATCAAAATATTTTAAAAATGCTGAAATTATTGAACTTCATCATAATCAAAAAAAGGATGCTCCGTCAGGAACTGCAGTAAAAACAGCTTTAATGATGTCAGAAGAAAATTCTGATTTTACATTCGGAAACTGTCCTGAAAAAGAAACTATAGACGGAGCAAGAGGGGCAGAGGCTTATAACAATATTCATATTCATTCTGTCAGACTTCCGGGTTATATTGCTTCGCAAGAAGTGTTGTTTGGATCATCCGGCCAGATTCTTACTATAAGACATGATTCTATGAACAGAGAGTGTTATATGCCGGGTGTTTTAATGGCTGTAAGACATGTATTTGGAAACAAAGATTTTGTTTACGGTCTTGAAAAGATAATGGATTAAGGAGTATGCAATGACAAAACCTAACATAGCGGTGCTTGGTGCCACAGGTGTTGTAGGAAGAGAAATTCTTCAAATTTCTGAGGAGCTCGGTGTTGAGTATAATTCTATTAAGTTTTTATCAAGTGCACGTAGTGCCGGATCCAAAATAACCTTCAAAGGTAAAGAATATACTGTAGAAGAGGCTAAGCCAGAATCTTTTGATGGTGTAAATATTGTTATGGCTTCTGCTGGCGGTTCTACGAGTAAAAAGTTCGCTCCGGAAATTGTGAAGCGGGGCGGAGTTTTAATTGATAATTCTTCTGCCTTTAGAATGGATAAGGAGGTTCCGCTTGTTATTGTCGGGGTAAATGATGAGGATTTGAGACTCCACAAAGGGATTATTGCAAATCCTAATTGCTCAACTTCTCAGCTTATGCTGGTGCTAGAACCTTTAAAGAAATTTGGAATTAAAAGACTTATTGTATCTACTTATCAATCTGTATCCGGTGCGGGGCTTGCGGCGATGAATGAGCTAAGAGATGATACCGCAGCGCGGCTTAAGGGTGAAAAGTTTGAAAATGTATGTTTTAAAAAGCCGATTTCATTTAATGTTATTCCGCAGATTGATGTATTCTGTGAAAACGGGTATACAAAAGAAGAGATGAAAGTCGTTAATGAAACGAGAAAGATCCTTCACTTGAGCGAAGATATGCTTATCTCTTGTACTGCAGTCAGGGTTCCCGTATTCAGAGGCCACTCTGAAGCTGTAGACATAGAATTTGAACAAGAAGTTTCTCCGGATGAAGTAAGAAAAATCTTATCAAATTCTTTTGGGGTAAAAGTTATAGACAATCCTGATAATTATGAATATCCGACAACGAGGGATGCTGATGGCGTAGATCCTGTTTTTGCAGGCAGAATCAGGAAAAATCTTGCTTTTAATAACGGAATTTCACTATGGTGTGTTGCGGATAATTTACGTATCGGAGCAGCTTTGAATACTGTTAGAATCTGTAAGAAGGTTACTGAAATGGAGTTGTTTTAGATGGGTAGACTTGTAAGCCAGTTTGAAATAATTGATATAGTCAATAAAGGGCATAAGGAAGGCAAGACGTTCGTTGTTACAAACGGTTGTTTTGATATTTTACATGTCGGTCATGTCAGATATTTAAAAAAAACAAAAAGTTTTGCTGATTATTTAATTGTTTTATTAAATTCTGACAGTTCTGTTAAGGCGATTAAAGGGGATTCAAGGCCAATAAATAATGAGCTTGACCGTGCTGAAATATTAAGTTCTTTGAGCTGTGTTGATTATGTGGTATTATTTGATGAGAGCTCCCCTGCAAATCTTTTGGAGAGGATTAAGCCGGATGTTTATACAAAAGGAGCTGATTATACCTTAGAAACGCTTCCTGAGAGAGAAGTCGTTTTAAGAAATAATATTAAGGTAGAGTTCATAGACTTTGTTCAGGGTAAATCTACTACAAATATTATTAATAAGATTAATTCTAATTGATTTAGTGAATATAAGGAGTGTATTATGAAGACATTTACATTGGAACAGATTGCACAGATTACCGGAGGCATGCTTACTAAGGCTAAAGATGCTGCTATTACAAGAATTGCACCGCCGGCTTTGGCTGATGAAAATACCTTGGCTCTTGCGCTTGGCGAAGATGAAATCGCAAATCTTGCTAATACAAAGGCTAAAGCTGCTCTTGTCCCTTTGGGTGTAAATATTGACGGTTTTACTACTATTGAAGTGGAAAGACCTCGTCTTGCAATGATGAAATTAATTAATATGTTTTATGAAGCTCCTCATGTTAATACCGGGGTTCATCCATCAGCTGTTGTTCATCCTTCTGCAAAATTGGGTGAAAATGTTTCAATAGGACCGAATGTAGTTATCGGTGAAAATGTCCATATAGGTGATAATACAAAAATTATGGCCAATTCTTATATAGGAAGCAGTACTGTTATAGGTAATAATTGTTTCTTCCACCCGGGGGTAAATATCGGAGATAGGGTTAAAGTCGGTAACGACGTAATCCTTCACCATGGCGTATCTTTGGGTGCAGATGGATTCAGCTTTGTAACTGAAAATCCTAACAATATTGAACAAGCCCGCAAAGACGGTGAGATTAGAGAAAATGATGTAGAACAGGTTATATTTAAGATTCCTTCAATAGGTTCCGTTGAAATTGGAAACAATGTTGAAATTGGGGCAAATACTGCAATAGACAGAGGTACTATTGAAAATACTGTTGTTGGTGACAATACAAAAATTGATGACCTTGTTATGATTGGTCATAACTGCCGTATAGGTAAAGGTTGTATGATAGTTTCTCAAGTTGGTATTGCAGGAAGCTGCGTAATCGGTGACAGAGTTGTAATCGCAGGTCAAGCAGGTTTAGCTGATCACATTAAGATTGGTGATGATACAATTATTGCAGCTCAGGCAGGTGTAACAAAGAGCTTCCCTGCTAAATCAATTGTTGTAGGTGCTCCTGCCGTTCCTAGAAAAGAATTTATTAAGCAGCTCAAGATTATGAAAGATGCCGGTGATTTGATAGCTAAATTCAAAAAATATGAGCCGCTTCTTAAAACGTTTGAAGAAGGGCATGAAACTGCAGAGGTTTAAGAATGGTAACTATTAAAACAGAGATAAAAACGTCAGGAAGATCTTTAATGAAAAATCTCCTTTGTGAGGTCGTAATAAAACCTTCCAGAGGCGGAAAAATCAGAATCTTTTCTAAAGGTGCTGATGTCTGTTTTAATGCAGAAATTGAAAACCTTCATTCTACGGATCACTGTGTTACTTTGTGCAGTAAAGAACACAGAACATTGCTCGGCGATTATAAATACAAAGCAATGCTTTGCGAGCACTTTATGGCTGCCTGCGCAATATGTAAGATAGATTCAATAGATGTTTATCTTTCAGAGACAGAGTTTCCTGCTTTTGACGGCAGTGCTAAAGTTTGGGTAGATCTGTTTAAAAATGCAGGTATAGAGGGTGTAAACAATGATTTGTATACTGTAAGCGAACCCGTTTATTACCTTAACGGCAAGACCAGTATGGTAATACTTCCGGATAAGGATTTATATATTTCTTATGCGGTAAATTATGATCATCCTGATTTAAGAAGAAGATGGGTGAGTGTAGATTTAAAAAATCTTGATGAAATAATTGAGGCAAGAACTTTCGGGTTTTACAAGGACTTAAAGAAATTCCAGATGCTGGGCTTTGCTAAAGGGGTAACTATTGATAATACGGTAGGATTGAAAGATGAAGGTTTTACAACAGAACTTCGGTCTGAGTTAGAACCTGTAAAACATAAGATTCTGGATTTATTTGGAGATTTATATTTAACAGGGGTTTCACCGCTGAATATGAGAGCTCAAATACTTGTTAAAGAAGCAGGGCATGCTGTACATACAAAAGTTGCTCAGATACTTAAGAATAAATTAGTTAAAATATAAGAAGGAGAAAAATATGTCAGAAGAAATTTTAACATTTGATACCTTGCAGATCATGGAAATGATTCCGCACAGATATCCGTTTTTACTTGTAGACAGAATTACTGAATGCGTTCCTGGAAAGTATGCTAAGGGGTATAAAAACCTTACTATGAATGAAGAGTTTTTCCAAGGCCATTTCCCTGGTAATCCTATTATGCCTGGTGTTTTGCAGCTTGAAGCTTTGGCGCAATGCTCTGCCCCTGTTTTAATGTGTCTGCCTGAATACAAAGGCAAACTTACGCTTTATGCCGGTGCTGATAATGTAAGATGGAAAAATATTGTAAGACCAGGAGATAGATTGGATATGCATATAGAACTTACAAAAGTAAAAGGTCCTATCTGTAAGTGCCACGGTACAGGTTATGTTGACGGTAAAGTAGCTATAGAAGCTGATATTACCGTAGCTTTAAAATAAAATGGGGAAGAGTCTCTTCTATGAGACTCTTCTATTTTGTATTTAAATATGTTACAATAATATGAAGAAAAGTTAACAAGGGGAAAACTTTTGACAGAGAGGGTTATATTAGGTTCAGATCACGGAGGCTTCCAGCTCAAGTGTGAAATTCTAAAGCACCTTAAAGAACAAGGTTATGAAGTATACGATGTCGGATGTTATTCAGAAGAGTCATGTGACTATCCTGTTATAGCTAAAGCTGTTGTGCATGAAGTTTTAAAGACATCTGACAAAGCTATTCTTGTTTGCGGAACGGGAATTGGTATGTCAATTGCTGCTAACAGATTTGATGGTATCAGGGCTTCACATTGTACAGATACTTTTTCTGCGAGAATGACAAGAATGCATAATGATTCTAATATTCTTTGCCTTGGTGAGAGAATAACAGGAACAGGGCTTGCTTTAGATATAGTGGATATTTGGATGAATACCGGCTTTGAAGGCGGAAGGCATAAGAACCGAATAGATATGATATAATACGGAGATTTGAATGGCGGAAGGAATTACATCTTATAAACTGGCGTGTGTTATAGCAAGATTTTTGGATGAAAAACTTGCTAAAAATATTTCTATACTAAATATTAGCAATGTTTCATCTTTTGCGGATTATTTTGTAATTTGTTCTGCACAGACAAATACTCAAGTAAAAGCTTTAACAGAAAATCTGACTGATAAGGTGAAATCAACCTTTGCAAGACTACCTATGGGAAAAGAAAATGATGTCAAAAATCGTTGGAATCTGGTGGATTACGGTGATGTAGTTGTTCATATACTTCATCAGGATGAGAGAGAAACCTATGCTATAGAAAAATTCTGGAATCATGCATTTAGTATTCCGGAAGAAACTTGGATGAAGGAATCTGAAGAGTATTCAGAATATAAAGTGGAGAAGTAAGAGTTAATATGGATAAACAAGAATTAAATAAGGCTATTGAAAAAACTGTTTTGAAAATGGCAATGGATCCAAAAAATACAGAGTATTACCATGAATTGGCTAAATACTACGCAATGGATAACCAGTTTGAGAAAGTTATTTCAGTATACGAAAGTTTACTTGATATTGATCCTAAAGATTTGCAGACACTTTTAAATCTCGGAAGTATCTGGTTCTATGCTAAAGAATATAAGAAAGCTCTTAAATGTTTTAATGAAGCCATGCTGGTAAATCCAAGCAATTACCTTGTTTATTATAACCTCGGTAATACTTATGCTGAGATGAAAAATTTTGCTAAAGCTCTGCATTATTATTCTAGAACACTGGATTTTAACGCAAATGATCCTGAAATTTATAATGCAATTGCACTTTTGTATCATGATTTTGAGGATTATGTTGAATCAAGAGCTTATTATGAAAAAACATTGTCCTTGGATCCTAATAATTTAACAGCTCTTGTTGATTTGGGAAATGTTTGCTACAAGCTCTTTGATTATAATAAAGCACTTGATTATTATTACAAAGTGTTTGAACTTGCTCCTGACAATAAAACTGTTGCGCTTTGTATAGCAAATACGCTTTCTGTCACGAAGGATAAAGAGAAAGCATATGAGTATTTTGAAAAATCTATAGCACTTGACGGGGATAACTACAAGGCTTATATCTGTTATGCAATAGCAAAATCCGATTTCAAAGATTATGATGATGCAATAAAGCTTTATAAAAAAGCTATAGAAATTAATCCAAAAGAAGTTAATGCTTATATTCTGCTTGGCAACCTATATTCAAATCTTAAAAGATATGAGGAAGCTGAAGCACAATATAGAGAAGCTCTTAAGATTAACAAACTGGATCCGAGCATATTTGTACTTATAGCGAATGTTTACTTTATGAGCGGACAGGTGGAAAGATCAATTTACTCATACAGAGCTGCTGTTAACTTGAGACCTGAAAATGATGAATACAAATTAGTATTTATACAGGTTCTGGAAGATTATATAGAAGAGTCAAGAAAGGGTGATTTAGTTGCGAACTTCTAACGGTCCATATGCAATAGAGAGGATTCTGTCTGCAGCCACTTACTTAACGGCCGGTGGGGTAGGTTTTGTGTGGTTGATTATTGCTGCTTTTATGAGAAAGCATATTACTCCGTTTTTGATGTATCACATATTGCAGTCTATTTTTCTTTCCATACTTTTCTTCTTAATCTCAATATTAGGGGAATTGATTTACGTTATATTGTATAGAATTCCTGTAATTAATTCAATTCCGTACTGGCTGAGTTTCCCTATGCCATTTTTATTAAATCTTTCTGTTGTACAGGCTTTTACAACCCTTGTGATTTTATATTTGGCTATAACTTCTTTTATGGGGCTTTACAGCTATATCCCTTGGGTATCAGATATTATAAGGCAGAATACGGGACGATAAATATTAGTTTTTATCATTAAAAACTTGTGATGGGATAAAAGTGAATGCAAATCTAATAATAACAGATGTAACGAAATGTAAAAATTTCGTAAAAAAGTGTTATTGAAGCAATGAAATGTGGAATTAAGAAAGAGTAAGGAAACGCCCGAAGATCGTATTAAGGAATAGAAAGATATGAGAAGCAGCCGCAGCAGTAGTCGTTTAAATAAGCCTGCAACTTGCTCCCCGCGCGGGTTTGACGCCACGGGGGGGGGGCTGGAAGCTGCCTTTGCGTCTCACTCCGGCTCTACCTCTCCTTAGAGGAGAGGGAAGGATTTGTTAATGAACCGGAGGAGAATTTACAAATCCGGGAGAGGTTTACCCCCTATTCACGACTCACGGCTCACGAATCACGCGAAAGCGAGGTGTTGAAATGTTAAGCATAAACACCAACCTGACGGATATGATAATTTTAGATAGCCTGAATAATTCTACTAATGGGATTAATAAGAGTATAGAGCGACTGACCACGGGCTATAAACTAAACCATGCGAAAGATA
>CALVCR010000035.1 GCA_944326125.1 Candidatus Gastranaerophilales bacterium
GTGCCGGCGGTGAGTCCCATCATACGGTAACGCTCAAAATCTTCGGAACTTTTTTCGCCGACAAAACTCAATGTGGTTTTTCCGGAGCGCGCGCGAATTTCGTTTAAAATATATTGCATTTGCGGATACTGAGGAAGGGCGCCTACACCTGTATAATTCTCGCAGTCGTAGCCGCCTATGTGTTTTGCGGAATCAAAAAATATTGCTTCAAACCCTAAGTCTATAAGTTTTACGCATTCAGTTATAAAAATTTCTTCGTGCTCTTTATTCCACCATCTAAAATTTTCATCTTCCTGATAAGGGCGGGCTATTTTGAGCTGATCTTCCGATATTACTATTCTAAAACCGGTTTTTATTCCCCTAAAATGCGCTAAATCATTAAAAGCCCTGAATTGTTCTTCTGCGGAAATTTTATCCAAAAGCCTTCGTGCAACAATATTTTCGCTATATCCTGAATTCAATTTCAGCCCGTAGATTGAATTCTCTTCCCAGGGTGCTTTATTATACCCATCCCCGTAAATATTAGGAAAAATCTGAGACAGAATAATACAATTTGCCCAGCTTTTTGCAGAAGGAGGAATTGCAGGGAGAAGTTTTATTGAACTTAGTATTCCTTCCGAACACCTGTCTCGCCCTAGAGATTTACCCCCCATCTTAGCAATAGCACGATTATTTATCTCTATATAATTGGCGAATCTTCCCCAATTATCTCCGTAATTGGGAGATTCAATATTATCAGGAATTTCTCTAAAAAAGTTTTTGCTTTCAGATAATGTAGAAATTGAATCAACAGATTTTTTGAGACTTCTTGTCAGAAGTTCCGAGGGTAAAATATTTGATATCCATTTTTTATTTCGGGCTTCGCCTACTCCGTGGTAAGCATGCTCTTCCGCCCACTTATCGTAGTGTAAAACACTGCTTCCGCAGTCTGCTTCTAAAAGTTTATTAACCGGATTTGTCATAATAGTAATTTAAAAAATTCTTATAAATTTTTCATTACCGAAAAGAGCAATCCTTAACCAATAAACTTATAAATCAGATAGTAAATTGCAGAAGATAAAATCATACATGCCGGAATTGTTAGAACCCAGGCTGTAACGATATTACCTACGATTTTCCATTTAACGGCATGTGCATGCATAGTTGAACCAACACCCATAATTGCCGTAGAAATTACGTGGGTCGTACTCAACGGAATTCCGAAATGAGATGCGGTAAGAATCAGCATTGCAGAAGATGTTTCAGCCGCAAACCCGTGAATAGGCTTGAGCTTAATTATCTTATGCCCCATTGTTTTAATAATCTTCCAGCCGCCGTTCATCGTTCCGGCAGCCATCATAAACGCACAAACAAGAATTACGTATATAGGAATTTCAAACTCTCCGGAAGGTCCTTTATGAAGGACTCCGCATGCCAGAAGCGCGAGAGTAATAACACCCATCGTCTTTTGTGCATCGTTAGAGCCATGGCTTAAAGCCATTAGTCCTGATGATACAAGCTGGAGTTTTCTAAACCGTTTATTAACCGTATCCGGATGAGCACGAAGAATTACTATTGCCCAAAAAAGAATAAGCGTAAGAATAAATCCTGCAATAAATCCCAGAACCGGAGATGTAAACATCGGAATCAAAACTTTATCAATAAAAGTATGAATATGAACTGCGCTTACACCGGCTTTAACAATAGTTGCGCCCAGCAAACCGCCTATAAGTGCATGTGAAGAGCTGGAAGGTAAACCAAGCCACCACGTAAACAGGTTCCATAAAACTGCCGCGAGCAAAGCACAGAAAATAACCGTCAAAGTTATCATCTCGGAATTAACAATTCCTGATCCGATGGTCTTTGCAACGTGGGTTCCCGTTAATGCACCAAGGAATTCAAGTGTTGCCCCGAAAAGCACAGCCTGTTTGGGTGCTAAAACTTTTGTTGAAACAACTGTCGCAATAGCATTTGCGCAATCATGAAATCCGTTAATAAATTCGAATACAAGTGCAATAATTATTACGGCTATTAAAAGTAAAATTGTTATTGTCATATAGTCCTTATGATTGTTTTAATACAACATTCAAAATAGTATCTGTTACTACATAGCACTTATCAAGTGCATTCTCAACTTCTTTGTATACATCTCTGAATTTGAGAACATCAAGAGCATCATACTTACCTGAATACAAGCTTGCTGTAGCTCTTCTTAAAATTTCGTCACCGTGAGTTTCTATATCTTTCATTTCAATATTAAAAGCAGTCATCTCTTCGGCATTGGAAACTTTTTTGAATTTTTTAACCATTTCATACATCTTATCAGTTGCCTGAACCAATGTTAAAGCCTGTTCTGACATCTCTTTTGTGTAGTATTTTAAATTGTATACCTCGAGATTTAAACAGGCTTTAATTATTTTCTTATTAATTTTATTTAACTGAACTGCTATAACTTGAATATCTTCACGTTCAATAGGGGTAATAAAACTTTTATTCAATTGCTTTAATATAGCTCTATAGAAGATTTTTCCTTTCTTTTTGTACTTCAAAGCAATTTCTTTATACTCTTCCGTAAGCTGATTTTTTATAATCTCATCATACAACCTCGCCGACTTCTGGCATATCTCAGCACTTTCCTGAAAATATGCAAAGAAGAGCTTATCTTCCGGAGGGAGAATATAAGACATTAAATTAAATTTTGGCATGCTATTCCTCCTTTTTCCATACACTCAAAGCATACATAAAAAATCATTTTCATGAAAGTTTTTTTTACAAATATTAATAAAAGCCGAAATAAACCGTTAAGCGTACTGTAAAGCCATTTATTTTACTGAAAAAACTGTTTTAAATACTGTCCCGTGTATGAGTTAGGATTTTTAGAAACTTCTTCAGGTGTTCCGCAGGCAACTACCGTACCTCCGCCGTCTCCGCCTTCAGGACCGAGGTCAATAATATAGTCAGCAATCTTTATTAAATCAAGGTTGTGTTCGATAATTAGAATAGTATTTCCGTTGTCAGCAAGCTTCTGGATAATTTTAATTAACTTATCCAAGTCATGCCAGTGTAGGCCGACGGACGGTTCATCAAGAAGGTAAAGCGTTTTGCCTGTTGCGCGCTTATTAAGTTCTGAGGCTAATTTTATTCTCTGAGCTTCACCTCCGGATAAGGTTGTAGCGCTCTGACCAAGTTTTATATAATCTAATCCCACATCTACAAGGGTTTTAAGTTTGTTTGCTATTTGAGGAATATTTTCAAAAAACTCGTACGCTTCTTTAACACTCATTTCCAGAACATCGGAAATAGATTTTCCTTTGTATTTAACTTCTAGAGTTTCGTTATTATATCTTTTTCCCTTGCAGACATCACATTTTACGTAAACATCTGAAAGAAAGTTCATTTCAATTTTCAAAACACCGTCTCCGGCGCAGGCTTCGCATCTTCCGCCTTTTACATTGAAGCTGAATCTTCCGGGTTTATATCCTCGCATTTTTGCTTCATTAGTTTTGGAGTAAAGTTCTCTTATAGGAGTAAAGACGTCTGTATATGTTGCCGGGTTCGACCTTGGGGTTCTTCCGATTGGAGACTGGTCAATATCAATAATCTTATCAAGATATTCAAATCCTAATATTTCATCCACTCCCTGCGGCTTCGGCTTATTTTTTCTCAACTTATGTACTGCATATTCATAAATTAAATCCTGCATAAGAGTTGATTTTCCGGAACCGGAAACACCTGTCAGCACAACAATTTTACCCATCGGAATATCAATATCAATATTTTTAAGGTTATTCAAATGTGCATTGCGCACCTGCAGAGAATGTCCGTTACCCTCGCGTACTTTATCCGGAATCGGAATATTATATTCACCGCTTAAATATTTTCCGGTTATGGATTCTTTTGAGTTAATAATATCTTCTACGCTTCCCTGGGCAATAATTTTTCCCCCGTAAACACCGGCTTTTGGACCAATATCTACAATGTGGTCAGCATTTCTGATTGTTTCCTCGTCGTGTTCTACTACGATTAAGGAATTTCCCATATTTCGCAGTTTTAAGAGAGTTTTTATTAACCGGTCATTATCTCTCTGATGCAGTCCGATAGAAGGTTCATCAAGAACATAAAGCACGCCTGAGAGTCCGCTTCCTATCTGGGTCGCAAGCCTTATTCTCTGGGCTTCGCCTCCTGATAAAGTGCCCGCTGTACGGGCAAGATTTAAATATGATAAGCCTACATCAATAAGAAACTTTAATCTTGCTCTTATTTCATCAAGTATTTGTTTTCCGATTTGCATCTGGAAATCAGAAAGAGTTAAATATAAATCCGTAATAAATTCATATTCTTTATCTACTGACATCAAGCAGAATTCATGAATATTCTTATTATTAATTCTTACCGCAAGCGGGAACGGCTTAAGTCTTGCTCCGCCGCATTTTGTACATGGTGTCATGACCATATATTTTTCAATTTCAGCTTTCCAGTACTCGCTGTCAACGTTATAGTGCTTCATCAAGAACGGAACTACGCCGATAAATCTCTGCATTGTTGTTCTATAGCGCTTACTGCCAAATTCTCTTATTCTCATAGGGATTCTTTCATCCGAACCGTAAAGAATAATATTTTGGTGTTCTTCCGGTAAATCCTGAAACGGGATTTCAAAATCTATATTGTAAGCAGTTTGTACAGCGCTTAGAACATCATCATAATAGCTTGTTGAAGATTTACTCCAAGGATAAATTGCCCCATCTTTAATAGATTTTGTTCTATCCGGAATTACCAGATCAGGATCAATCTGGAAATCAAAACCGATTCCGCCGCATTTGTCGCAGGCTCCGTATGGAGCATTAAATGAAAAAATTCTCGGAGTCAGCTCTTCAAAACTCAATCCGCAGTCAGGGCATGCCAGCTTTTCACTGTAAACCAGCTCTTCGCCGTCAAGTTTATCTATATTTGCGACTCCGTCAGCTTTTTGAAGTGCAATCTGAACGCTGTCTGCTATTCTTGAGCGGGCGCTTTCTTTTACCACGACACGGTCTACCACAACAGAAATATTGTGAACCTTGGTTTTAGCAAGAGAAATTTCATCTTCATCAAGGTTATAAACTTCACCGTCTACCTTTACTCTGACAAAGCCTTCCTGTTTAAGCTCCTCAAAAAGTGATTGATACTCCCCTTTTTTTCCTTTTACAAGCGGTGCAAGAATTTGTATTTTTGTACCTTCCGGAAGTTTCAGTATACTGTTTACAATTTCATCAATACTCTGCGATTTAATAGGTTTTCCGCACTTCGGACAAAAAGGCGTTCCGACTCTTGCGTAAAGCAGTCTCAAATAGTCATAAATTTCCGTAACCGTACCGACTGTAGAACGCGGGTTGTTACTTGTAGACTTCTGGTCAATTGATATAGATGGAGTAAGCCCGTCAATATAATCAACATCCGGCTTATCCATCTGTCCTAAAAATTGACGTGCATAAGTAGACAAACTTTCTATATAGCGTCTTTGACCTTCCGCAAAAATTGTATCAAAGGCAAGAGAACTTTTCCCCGAACCTGAAACACCCGTAAATACAACGAGTTCGTTCTTGGGGATTTCCAGCGATACATCTTTGAGGTTATGTTCCCTCGCTCCCTTTATAATAATTTTGTCTGTCATATCAAAATTATATCATCAAATATTTTTTATAAGCAAAATCGCAGGTATTATCTTGAAATCTTCTGTCTGTATATAGAATTAGACCCCTGACAGCTTATAAAAAGCATGTTTCCGTCAACATGAAGTCCGTATGGCTTATCAAGTTTAGAAACCAATACGGTTACAACTCCCTGCGGAGTAACTTTTAACACGTTATTAGCATTATAATTTGAAACATAAATATTTCCGACATCATCACTTGCAAGACTAATCGGACCATTTATCTGGGAGCTTTTTAAAAACACAATTCTTTTATTATCAGGTGTAATTTTAATTATAGAATTGTCCGAAAAAGTAGAAACGTAAATATTTCCCTGCCTGTCAGTAGTAATCCCCGTAGGACTGAGAATATTCTCATATATTCCGGTCTGGTTAGCAATCTTTGACGGAGGATTAGATTGAACCGGAGGCGTTACGGTCTGCACCTTTATTGATGCAGCCAGTTCCTGCCCGCTCTTGTAATAATCGCTTGTCTGTGGAATAAGGCTTATATACTCTGCAGCTTTTGTGTAATCTTCCAGTTTTGCGGACAGCGATGCAAGTTTATATAAAACTTCATAATCATTAGGATCTCTTAAATAAATTTGCTTAAAGACAACAAGTGCTTCCGAATACTGTTTTAAATATTCAAGAACAGTTCCCAAATTATAATATGCATCAATATAATCCGGATAAGTTCTTATTGCACTCCTAAAAGATTCTATTGCTCTTTCGTACATTCCCAGTTTATAAAAATCAATACCCTGATTATAATCAAGTTTCGCATCAACAGGGATTTCTGCTGCATATGCAGAAAGTGACAGCGATAATAGAAATGCAGTAAGAATTTTCTTAAACATACGCTGATTATAACATAAATTTCAAATGAAACAAACTTTTATTGTAGAATAAAATATATGAAACCAAAAGTAATCGCGGTAGCAGGCCCGACTGCAAGCGGAAAAACAAAATTAGCTATTGAACTGGCAGAAAAACTTAACGGAGAAATTATTTCTGCCGACTCAAGACTTGTGTATAAAGGTTTTGATATAGCGGCTGCCAAACCGACAACAGAAGAAAGAAAAGGAATTCCCCACCATTTAATTGATATTGTAGAGCCGGAATTTGATTATTCCGTTGCGGATTTTTATGATGATGCAAAAAAAGTTTTATATGATATTTTGAAACGGGAAAAAACTCCTATAGTTGCAGGCGGAACCGGATTGTATTTCAGAGTGCTTCTTGAAAATTATTCCCTCCCGAGAGTGGAAGCTAATCCGGAATTAAGAGCGGAGCTTGACAACAGAGATAAAGAGGATTTGCTGGAAGAATTAAAAAAGCTTGATTTAACCTCTTATGAAAAGTTAAAAAATCAAAACAAGAGAAGGATTGTAAGAGCCTTGGAAGTTACCAAAACTCTTAACTGTCCGTTTTCCGAAGTAAGTGTGCAAAAAGAACCGGAATTTGACGTAGAGTGGATCTGTCCCGAGATGAAATCCAGGGAAGAATTATATGAAAGAATTAATAAAAGAGTTGATTCCATGCTTGAAGACGGGTTAATTGATGAAACAAAATCTCTTTTAAAAAAGCACGGAAGAATTAAAAATTTTGTCTGCACAATAGGGTACAAAGAAATTTTATCCTATCTTGATGAAGAAAGAACACTTGAAGATGCAGTTGAACTTTTGAAACAAAACACAAGACGATATGCAAAGCGCCAGCTTACGTGGTTCAGACGGAATCCTGATCTTAAGATTACAATATAACTTTGATTTCGCCCACTATTTTTCCGCTTATTGTTTTAATTTTATTATCGTAATTAATATTTCCCCAGCCAAGCCTATTAATCATCTCGAGGACTGCAAACCTTCTTGCATCCATGCCGGCATCATGAACTTTTATTATAAATCCGTCATTAATTTTTGTATTTACAACAATACACAAACCTCCGGCGCCGACTTTTGCAATAATATTTTCAGTATTCTGGATAACTTCCGTATCCAGACGATTTTCCCCGCCTATTATATAGGGATAGTTCAAAAAAGCTTCTTTAATTTTGGAATATTTAGGATTCTTAAAAAGGTTAATATAACCGATAAGCATGTTTCGAAGCGGCATGGAAAGTATCGGCACCCCGCAGCCGTCCGTTGTAGCGGGGTAAATTAATTCAGGCATATTTACCCCCACGTTGCCGTCTACCGTGGAGGAGTAAGTAGGATTAGAGATATTTACCCCCGCCTCACAGAGAGAGTTTATTTTTTCTTTTACTGCAATCTGGAGCGGATGATTAGGTTCATAGTAAGTTTCTAAATCCCAGTGTTTAAGAACACAGGCTATCAAAAAACCTATATGCTTGCCGGAACAATTGTTATGTATAGCTCCGGCTTCTTCTCCTTTAATAAGCATTTTATCCTGCATGCTTCTTGATAACGGAGCATGAACCCCGCATTTAAGATAACTTTCATCAAGCCCGAATCTCTCCAAAAGCCGTTTCGCAATTTCTATATGACAATCTTCGCCGGCATGCGAGCCGCAGATAAGAGCAAATTCTTCAGATGAAAGGTTTGCACCGTAATCAACTAAAAGACTGGCTTGCAGCGGTTTTGCGCAAGAGCGGAGATAATATGGCGAAATATCTTCCCCCGGCTTTTGTTCGGAATAAAGAATAAACTCCGCAAGGTGGCTTTCTTCAACTAAACCGTCTCTAACATAATTAATTTTCATCTTTAAGACTCTTGTTCCGGAGCAAATGGTTTCAATGTTATATTTAGATCCGGCTCATCTGTTTGAGAAGAAGGAGCTGTTTCTTCCGGTTTTGATACCGGCGCGGAAGGCTCTTGAGATTTTATAGAATTATCAGAGGCCTTTGTATCTTTATGATCTTTAATAAAAGTAAGAAGAGCGTCCATTTTTTGTCTCAAAATCTCATTTTCTTCTTTTAACTTAGTATTCTCAACTCTTATATCATAGCTTTCTTTTTCAAGAGCTATAGTCGGAACATCATCAGGATTGAGTGAAAATCTTTTTCCGGCTTCTTCTTTCATAAAGATAATACTCTTAACATCAAGTTCTCTGACAAAGCCCATTTGCACCATTAATTCAGCAATAAATACGTGTTTTCCCGCTTCATTCATTTCCTGCTGTTTGTTAAGGACTTCATCCAATTGTTCAATAGTCATTTTACCGGCACGAATAAAGTATTCACCGGTACGGTATTTACCGGCAATAAATCCCGCAACTGCACTTACAAGGTTAGGAACAGAACTGGAGAAGAAACCGGAAGTTTTACAAAATGTAAAAGCTTTTGAAACTTCTTCCATTGTAAAATTATTCTCAATAGCTATTTCAATCAATGACATACCTTTTGCACAGCAGTTTAAGAATGAATAGATACTGTCATCAAAGTTGGACTCTTTAGTCAAAAGCTCGTTTTGACCCAGTTCAGACAGGGTAGGTTTATAAATATGGAATAAATCACCTTCCTGAACGTCAAGAAACTCATTACTTAAATAATTTACTAAATCCTTAGAAAGATTAAGAAAAATAATTTGTTTAATCCAGAGAGGAAATGCAAGCATTCTTTCCATAAAACCCAAAAATAAGCTCTTGCTCATACTAAATAACCCTTCTTTTATATGATGACTCCACAGTTATTATATCATAATATGTTGTAAGTTAATATTTGTAAAGGAAGCTTCACATATATGGGCATGGACGGTTTATCGATTGCGAATACCGGAGCACTGAAAGAGTCTACATCTGCAGACTTTGCAAGCAGAGCTGAGCAAATCGTACAGTCCGATCCCACAAACGACTCCAGACAGGTTCAAACAACAGCCACAAATCGAGCCGTAAGACAAAAATCTGATGATGAAAGAAGCGGAGGAAGGAATCAGGAAGGTCTTCAGGATAATAATAAAGAAGAAACCTTTGAGGACGGGCTTGTAGAAGAAAACACTGAAACAGGCAGCGAAAGCGAATCCGATGAAATTACTCCGGAAGATATAGAAAATCCAAATAAAGAATTCTATGTTAAATTAAATGCAAAAGATGATATAATAGAATTATATGACAGTGCGACCGATCGACTTATCGAAACAATATCCGGCGGCGAACTCCGCCAGCTTGTTTGTAAGTTAAACATGGCGTCAGGAATATTCGTAAATAAGAAGGTGTAAATGCCGATAAATCCTTACAGCAAATACATAAAACAATACCAGACTAGTAATATCACAACAGCAACTCCTGAAAAATTAATGATAATGTTATTTGACGGAGCAATACAGTTTTTGCAGAAAGCCAAAACTGCAATTGCAGAAAAAAATTTACAGGAAAGGTCTGCCAATCTTGAATCTGCAAGAAAAATTATTCGCGAACTTATGCGCACAATTGACCTTGAAAATGGCAATGATGTTTCCAAAAGTCTTTTTAGATTGTATAATAAAATGGCTATGAAGCTTATCAAAGCAAATGTACAAAGAAGTGCGCCGCTTATTGATGAGGTTCTGGAAGACTTAATGAATATAAGATGGGGCTTCCAAAAAGCAATAGAAATCCAAAGCGGTATAACATCTCTGGATGATGCAATGCAAGAATATAATGCAGCTCATTCCAGCAAAGATACAGATGAAGGCGGTCAAGATGCAGGATGAAAAACAATTTGAACAATTAATGCTTCAGTACAACCAGTTAAAAAACGGTTCTGAAGAAATTCGCAGGATGATAGAAAATGAGGATTATGACTCTGCTATTACCATGATAAAGTCCCGTGAATCCGTCTTTTTGAACTGTAAGTGTATGAGAAAATATCTTGAATTAACACCGGTTCAAGAAAAAGAATTGAATACATTACTTGACGAGCTTAGAGAGCTTGAACTTTCCAATATAAAATATCTGGAAGAAGGCATGGAAAGAATTCAAACAGAATTAAAGAAAACACATAAAACACAAAAAATTAAAAAAGCTTACGATTTTGATGAGGATTATAAAGGCAGTATTTTAAACATAAAAGAATAAGTTCACACCCCGCTATAACCCCATAGCCGCGCTGTTTTTAGAGACAGTGTGATATTGTTTTGCTTGGGTAATATGGCTAGAACCCAGAGATTATGACTCTTTTCAGAAAAAAAGTACTTGCATTATTGATTTTTATTTGTATAATAGATTTTGTTAATAGAAGAAAGGAGTTTTATCATGAACAAAGAAGAATTAGTACAAGAAATTTCAAAAAAATCAAAAGTTACTCAAAAAGAAGCTAACGAAGTATTATCAGCTTTAATTGAAACAGTTCAAAAAACAGTTTCTAAAGGTAAAAAGGTAACTTTAGTTGGTTTTGGTACTTTCGAACCACGTAAGAGAGCTGCTAGAAACGGCAGAAACCCTCAAACTGGTAAAGAAATCAAAATCCCTGCTAAAACAGTTCCTGTTTTCTCAGCTGGTAAAAAATTCAAAGAAGTTGTTAACGGCAAATAGTCAATAA
>CALVCR010000036.1 GCA_944326125.1 Candidatus Gastranaerophilales bacterium
CAGCCGGATGTGAAATAGTAAGACTGGCAGTCCTCAATAAGGATGCAGCCTCTGCTATAAAAGATATTGTAAAAAAATCACAAGTACCGTTAGTCGCAGATATTCATTTTGACTACAGACTGGCAATTCAATGCATAGAAAATGGTATACATGCTCTGAGAATTAACCCCGGCAATATCGGTAAAAAAGAACATACTCAAAAAGTTGTTGAGGCAGCTAAAGCTCACAATGTCCCGATAAGAATAGGCATTAACGCAGGCTCACTTGAAAAAGAGTTTGCCTCTCTTGATATTCCGCTTGAGGATAAAATGATTAAAAGTGCAATGCGGCATATTGAAATTCTTGAGGACTTGAATTTTTATGACATAAAACTTTCTTTAAAGTCTTCGGATGTACCGACTACGATTGAAGCATACAGAAAAATTTCAACAATGATAGACTATCCGCTCCATTTAGGCGTAACCGAAGCCGGAACCTTAAAATCCGGACTTATTAAATCTTCTGTCGGCTTAGGAACTCTTTTAAGCGAAGGAATCGGCGACACAATAAGGGTTTCTCTTACAGAAAATCCTGTTGAAGAGGTAGAAGCCGGGTTTGGAATTTTAAAAGCATTAAACCTTAGAGAAAAAGGTATTAATTTTATTTCCTGCCCGACCTGCGGAAGAACTCAAATAGATTTGATAGGGCTTGCCAAAAAAGTCGAAGAAAAATTTAAAAACCTGAATTTGCCTATTACAATAGCAGTCATGGGTTGTCCGGTTAATGGCCCCGGAGAAGCTAAACACGCAGATTTTGGAATTGCAGGTGCTATTGGAGAAGGCTATATTTTTAAAAAAGGCGAAATCATTGCAAGAGTTCCGGAAGCAGACTTGATTAATTATTTAGAAAAGATTATAATGGAATCATATAGTGAAGTTAATTAAGTTAAATAAGAATGGGTGCTATGAGAAAAAATTTATTATTTAGTTTGGCAATCGCTGCCTTTTTATCAGGTTCTGCAATAGCTGCGGTAACACCTGAACAAACAACAGATCCTGAATACTTAATAAATGGCGGATATTCACAATTAACTGCTGAAGATGTCTTTATTTTGAAAAACAGGGTTAATGGTAAGCCTATAGAACCATTGTATGAAAAGAATCAAAATAAGTTTGTAAAACTCTGCAGAAAGTTCTATGCATATATTGATCCATCTATGGATGAATATGATAGAATCCACCATGATATAGATCCTAATCCATCAATATTAGATCTTTAATTAATTTTAACAAGGGCGCCGGCTGATAGCCGGCGCCCTTGTTGTATAAAAACTTTTTATTTTATATAATACTGTTATGACTATGAAAAGATTTAGATTTTTAACTTCCGGGGAGAGTCATGGCAAATGTTTAAATGCCATTATAGAAGGAGTTCCTGCAGGAATAAGAATCAAAACTGATATTATAAATGAAGATCTTGCACGCCGTCAGGTTGGCTACGGAAGAGGCGGCAGAATGCAGATTGAAAAAGACACCGTTGAAATTAAATCCGGAATCCGCTTCGGAAAAACAACAGGTGCACCTATTTGCCTTGAAATAAAAAACAATGATTATATAAACTGGCAAGATGCTATGTCTGTTGAAAGTTATGAATACCCGACAGAAGATATGCTCAGAAAAATTGAAGAAAAATCTTTTACTAAAGTCCGCCCAGGACACGCCGATTACGCAGGGTCAGTTAAGTATAACCTTTCAGATTTAAGAGATGTTTTAGAACGCTCCAGCGCAAGAAAAACAGCTATAGAAGTTGCAGTCGGCTCAATTGCTAAACAGATATTAAAAGCTTTCGGAATTATGGGATTTTCCCATGTTATTCAAATAGGCAGAGTAAAACTGGATTTTTATCCTAAAACTTATACGCTTATAAAAGAAAAGGCAGAAAAGTCTGATGTTCGCTGCTCTGATGATTTAACAGCAGACAGAATGCGCAATGCTATTGATGAAGCAGCTCAAGCCGGAGATACTTTAGGCGGAAAGTTTGAAGTAATATTCGGGAACCTGCCTGTAGGCCTCGGCTCTTACGTACACTGGGATATGACCCTTGACGGCAGACTGGCGCAAGCTGTAATGAGTATTCCCGGAGTTAAGGCAGTTGAAATAGGGGCGGGTGTTGAAGCTGCATCTTTACCGGGCTCCAGAATGCATGATGAAATCTTTGTAAAAAATAAAGAAATTTACCGTAAAACCAATAACGCCGGCGGTATTGAAGGCGGTATGACAAACGGTGAAACCCTTATTGTTAAAGGGACTATGAAGCCGATTCCTACAATGAGAAAATCTCTGGCAACAGTTGATTTAAAAGACATGCAGCCTGCAAGTGCTCATTTTGAACGCTCTGATGTTTGTGCGGTTCCTGCCTGCTCCGTTGTTGCAGAAGCAAGAGTTGCAATAATTCTGGCAGATGAACTCCTCGCTAAACTCGGCGGGGATAATTATGTGGAGATGAAAGCACATTATGAATCCTAATATCGTTCTTGTAGGAATGCCTGCCAGCGGAAAAACAACCATAGGCGAATTACTTTCACAAAAACTGCCCGAGTATACCTTAATTGATACGGATGCTGTTATTGAAAAAACTTCCGGCTTAAAAATCTATGAAATATTTGCAAAATATTCGGAAGATTATTTCAGAAAGCTTGAATACGACACAATAAAACTTGTTTGCAACGGAAAAAATAAGATTATATCTATCGGCGGCGGAGCTTTTGAGAATCCGGACAACAGAAGTACGCTTCTGAATTTTGGATGTGTTTTTTATTTGAAATCTGACCTTGATGTATTATATTATAGAATATCACAAGATTCCACACGCCCGCTCCTGCAGACGGATAATCCGCGGAAGGTACTGGATAATCTTCTTAAAAAACGCGAAGAAAACTATCAAAAAGCTCATTTTATTGTAGATACAAGCGGTTTGAGCGAAGAAGATACGGTAAAATTTATTTTAGGAAGTATTAATGAGACAAATACTCAAAGTCCAACTAAATAAAGAATACAATATTACTATTTCGGATGAAAAATTTTCCGTCCTGAAAGAATTAATAGATTCCGAAACTAAAGGCCAGAAAAGACTTTTTGTTGTATCAAAAAAGGTTTATAAACTTTATGCCAAAGCATTAGAGCTTGAAGGTGAGAATGTTCTAATCCTAAATGACGGCGAAAAAGAAAAAAACTTTAAAAATTATATTAAAATTATTGAAAAAGCAGAAAGTATAGGGCTTACAAGAAAAGATGCTCTTATTGCTCTGGGCGGAGGTGTAATAGGTGATATTACCGGATTTGCCGCATCAACGTATATGAGAGGAATTGATTACATTCAAATTCCTACAACCCTGCTTTCAATGGTAGATTCTTCCGTGGGAGGGAAAACGGCTATCGATTTAAAAGCTGCAAAAAATCTAATTGGAACATTTTACCAGCCAAAAGCCGTTTTTATTAATATAAATTTCCTCAATACTTTGGATAAAAAACAATTCCAGTCAGGGCTGGGTGAAATTTTAAAATATGCATTTATAGAAGACAACTGTCAATATAAGCATTCTTTATTCTTATTTGAATACCTTACGCTTGGCTGTGAAAAAGTTTTTGATAAAGAACCTTTAACCATTATGAGAGTTATTGAATACTGTCTGAATTTAAAAATTTCAGTAGTGACTCAGGATGAAAAAGAAGCCGGTTTAAGAAAGATTCTGAATTTCGGGCATACATTGGCACACGCACTTGAAACCATTTCAAAATACAAAAAATATACCCACGGAGAAGCCGTTGTTCAGGGAATTTTCTTTGTGCTCAAATGGGCATATAATCAGGAAATAATATCATACTCGTATTTCAGGCTCTCACACGAACTCTTAACCAAATACGGATTTAAAGAAGAGAGTTTTAAATACACTCCTGAAGATTTAATCTCTATTATGAGACGGGATAAAAAAGCTGCTGACGGAAAAATTACGTTTATTGTTCCTTGCGATAAAAAGCGGGTAAAAGAAGTTAAACTGACAGAAGATGACGTATTTAAGATGTTTTAAATCTTCTCCCCCTGCTTAATCTCAAGTTCTATATAATTTTTTGTAAACGGACGGTCCTGAGTATTGTATAAATCAATGTTGGTCATCTTTAAAACCTTATTGTTACCGCAAAGTACCGAAATTGTTCTGGTTTTAGAATCTACTTCCGTAACAGTTCCGCTCTCTGTATAAGAGGTGGTGTTCTCTTCAATAAATGTGCTGCCTGCTCTTGGAGCAAGAGGGGTTGTTTTATGAAAGAAATAGGCTCTATCCCACGGATGAATTGCTCTTATTATGGCATCATTTTCCTCGGCAGATTTGCTGAAATCAAGTTCAAGCCCCTCCGGCTGGGAATAATAACTTGCCCTGTCCTCTCTCTGCTGAAGCGGTATAATAATATCTTCGCTTAATGCCTTCAAAAGCTCGCAGCACACCCCTCTTGCAGTTAAAACAATTCTCTTTTTTAAAGTCTCACCGGTATCAGACGGGTAAATTTTAACTTCTTCCTGAGCTAAGATTGCCCCCGTATCATATCCGCTGTCAATAAGGTGGAATGTAACTCCGGTAACTTGTTCCTGATTCTTTATGACCCAGAAATAAGGATTCGGTCCTCTGTATTTTGGAAGGAGAGAAGGATGGGCATTTATTGCCGCAATTTTCGGCATATCATAAATCTCTTTTTTTATCTTCTCGCCCCAGGAACCTACAAGAATTATATCCGGATTAAGCCGGAGCATCTCTTTTTTTAACTCTTCGCTGTTTACTCCTTTAAAAGTATAAAGTTCCGGTAGGTTATAACTCTTAATATAGCTGTACTCCAGAGAAGGACAAATTACGTCTTTTAACTTTCTGACAAAAGGTTTATACTTGACAGTTTCGCCCCTTAACACGCCGACAATTTTACACTCGGCATCCAATGCCGCCGCAATCAGGTTAGTAAACATTTCTCCGTAGCCTATAATTACGACTTTAAGCATTCTTCCGTATCCTTTGCTATTTGTGATTTTAACTCTTCCAGCGAATTGAACTTCTTTTCGTCACGGATTTTTCTCAAAACTTGTATTTTTAATTTCTCACCGTAAATATCACGGTTAAATTCCGGAATATGGACTTCCAGTACCTCCGATTTTCCGTCCACGGTCGGTTTTACGCCCCAGTTCAAAACGCCCTTTCCGTATAGAGTCTCTGCAACATACACCCCGTAAGGAAGTTTGACACAATTTGACGGATAAACCATATTAGCAGTAGGAAATCCCAGCTGCCTGCCTAGTTCTTTTCCGTGTATAACTTCCGATTCAATAGCATAAGGCTCTGTCAGCATATTATTAACTTTATCAAGATTCCCCTCTTTAATATATTTTTTTATCAAAGTAGATGAAACAATTTCGTTATCTATAGAACATGCCGGCGTGCAAAAATACTTGTATCCGTATTCCTTCTGCTTTTTCTCCAAAAATTCCGCGTTTCCGACTCTGTTGTGACCGAAAGTATGGTTAAAGCCTGTGGAAATTGAGAACGGTCTATAATCTTCAATCAGTTTTTTAAGGTAATTTCCTGCTGATATATTTACAAGAGTCGAAAAATCCTTTTCTACAATAGTATTTACCCCAAGTCCGCGTATAATTTCATATGAAAGCTCTCTGGGATAAATATATTCACTGTTTCTTTTAAAATACTCGGCCGGCGAGTTTTTAAATGTTATCAAAACCGCTTGAGAATTATTTTCTTTTGCATAATTAACAGCAGAATCAATAACAGCTTTATGTCCTTTATGAACACCGTCAAAAAAGCCAAGTATTAAACAAACTCTCTCCATAATAAAACTATGCTAAAACGTTAAGCTTTTCACCGACAACTTTCTGCTCGCAGAAATGTTTCCACTGGTTAATAGAATCAAAAACCATTTGAGTGTTATCTTTTAAGGATGCTTTTTTGAAAGAGGCATTTGAAAAATTAAATGCAGTATCGCTAACGTTATCAATACCTTTAGTGTTTAAATTAACTGCTTGCACTCTGTTAGCAGATATTGCAGAAACTAGCATAGTCACCCCTTTCTTGTGAAAATTTTATCACATTCAATTTTTTTTTGCAATAAGTTTGTTGGGGAATTTTGAAAAATTTTTAGATTTTATTTTTTATCCCAATAAGGGTGAAAGAGGCTGATGGTTTAATTTTGTAATTATCCGCTTCGTTATAAAAAGATACATTACCTGAGCAGACAGGGAAATTAAATTCTTCACATGCCTTATTCATATCATCAATTGTTTTTTTAAACTGAAGCATAACAGGCGCATGTTCAGGATTAGGGAAATTAAGGCAATTTGTAATCCCCATTGGAATATAACCCTTTTGTCTTATATAGTTTACCCCGTCACGTAAACTTTCATACGTACCTCCGTTTATGGCAGAGAATGTATAAATACAAATCGGAACATTTTCCTCTCTTATAAATAACTCGTTGTAGACGGGATTTTCATACGGTTCAAGCATTGTTCTTGCGCCGACGGTTGAATCATACTGTTCAAAAATATCTTCGGAATTTATATCCCTAATTCTTTCTCCCGTAAAATCACTCAAATCACCTGAAAAATCAAGTTTTACTTCCGGAGGAGTTACTAGAATTTCTGTCGGGATTGACCCTATAAGTTTTCCCTTATAAAAGACTTCATAAACTTTTTGCGGAATAACCTCTCCAATCAGAGAATACTCTATTCTGTATTTATCAAGGATTTTTTTTGCCTCCGGAATATTATCTTCATCAATTACAAAAAGCATTCTTTCCTGTGTTTCCGAGAGCATAATCTCCTCTGGAGTTATTGAAGAATCCGCTGTATGCACTCTATCAAGCTCCAGCTTCACGCCGACTCCGCTTTTAAACGCAGCTTCGCTTGTGGATGAAAGAATTCCCGCAGCCCCGCAATCCTGAGCACATAACACAAGTTTCCTTCTAAAAATCTCAAGAGTGGCTTCAATAAGTTTCTTTTTCATAAAAGGATTTGCAATCTGGATAGATAGTTTATCTTCTTTTCGGTTTTTCAGTGTCTTAGAAGCAAAAGCCGCTCCGCCGAGTCCGTCTTTCATTGTCGCAGAACCCGCAAGAAGGAGTTTTTGAGCGGGCTTAGCGCAGGATGATGTTACTATATTATCGTACTTTGCTAATCCTATCGCCGTAACATTAACCAGAGGGTTAAATGTATAGGATTTATCATAAAGAACTTCCGTAGAAACTGTAGGCACTCCAATACAATTACCGTAAAAAGAAATTCCCTCGACCACTCCATTTTTAATTCTTTCATTATCTCCGAATTTTAGAGAGTTGCATAAAGCAATCGGCTCGGCATTCATAGCAAGAACATCCCTTATAATCCCTCCGATTCCAGTTGCAGCACCGTTAAAAGGTTCAACGGCACAAGGATGGTTATGGGATTCCATCTTAAACAGTATGGCATGCTCTCCTATTCTAAACCCTCCGGCATTTTCTTTATAATAAATTGCGCCCTTTCTGTATAGTTGTGAGAGAAGCTTTTTGGAATGCAGGTATCCGCAATGTTCCGAGTATGTAGCGCTAAAAAGGGATTTTTCAAACTCATTAAGTTTTCTGTTTAAAGATTTTTCTACATAATCTATCATAATACAGCTTTAATCCCCAAAAAGATAAGAATCAATCCGGCTGTTATTTCAAGCCACTTTGTCGGCAAATTCTTTAATTTGCCCCCGAGCCAAAAACCCAGATGAGAATTTATAAAAGTAATAAAAGCTATTAAAACAGCCGGTTTTAGTATTTTGTTTCCAAACAGAGAAAGTGAGATTCCCGCAGAAAACGCATCAATACTTGTTGCAACACCGGCTAAAAACAAACACCCTACCCCGAGACACATTTGCGAAGGTTCCTGCTTTTTATCAAACGCTTCCTTAATAAACTTAAGCCCCAGAAAACAAAATATGACCAGAATCAATACTCCCGCATACGGCATAATATAATTCTTAACCAGAGAAGTCAAAAAATACCCTATAACAGGCATGACACCTTGAAAAATTCCGGTAAACGAAGCCAGCAGCATTGAATTTTTCTTCCTCATATGGTGAAAAACAAGCCCGTATGAGAATGATAAAACGCAGGCATCTACCGATAAGGCTAAAGCTAAAAGAAATATCTCTAAGTATGACATTTTATCCTCTAGAATACATCCGTTTTAATAGGGTTTTTGAATTTAGTAATATTGCTCTGGAACAGAAGCTTAACCGTACCTACAGGGCCGTTTCTGTGTTTTGCAATAATGATTTCTGCCTCTCCCTTGTTAGCTGCTTTTTCGGACATTTCTTCATCATCATTGTTATTTTTGTAATACTCATCACGGTAAATAAACACTACAATATCGGCATCCTGCTCGATGGAACCTGATTCCCTCAAATCCGAAAGCATAGGACGTTTATCTGTTCTGCCTTCTACAGCACGTGAAAGCTGAGAAAGAGCTATAATCGGAACATTTAATTCTTTCGCAAGGATTTTCAAACCTCTTGAGATACTTGAAATCTGCTGCATACGATCTTCTCTTCCCGTTCCTTCAATCAGCTGAAGATAATCGATTACGATTAAGCCGAGTTTCTTTTCCGCCATAGCAAGCCGTCTGCATTTTGCTCTGAGATCTGTTATTGTTACACCGGCTGTATCGTCAATATAAATAGGCGCCTGCGAAAATTTATCCATCGCAACAGCAAGCTTTTCCCAGTCTTTTGACTGCATATTACCGGTTTTTAATCTCTGGGTATCAACTTCCGCTTCGGAGCATAACAACCTTTGAACAAGCTGCTCCTTCGACATTTCGAGAGAGAATATCGCAACAGGAACATTTGCTTTTAAGGCCACATTTTGCGCAATATTAAGTGCAAAAGAGGTTTTCCCCATGGCAGGACGTGCCGCAAGGATGATTAAATCTGATTTTTGAAGCCCGTTTGTTACATTATCCAAATCATAGAACGCCGTCGGAACCCCTGTTAATTTATCTTTGTTATTATATCTTTCTTCAATCTTAGCGTAAGTATCATAAACAAGATCCTTAATCGGGCTCAAGGCTTTGGATGCTTTTTGGGAAGCTATGTCAAAGATAAGCTTTTCTGCAACTTCAAGCGATTCTTCAATTGGGTTAAGGTCATAGCCCGTATTTACAATTTCGGAACCGGCATCTATCAAAGCCCTTTTTATGGCTTTTTCCTGAACGATTTTTGCATAATACTCAACATTAGTTGTGGTAATTGTTTTATAGCTCAAATCGTTAATAAACGCGCGGCCGCCTACCAGTTCAAGTTTTTGATTAACGTTTAAAACATCAGATACGGAGACAATATCAATCTTATCTTCACCGTTGTAGAGCTGAAGCATAGCTTCGTAGACATATCTGTGGGCCGGTTTATAAAAAGACTCCGGCTTTAAGTGTTCTACAACTCTGTTCATACAGGCAGGACTGACAAGAATTGCACCGAGAATAGCTTCTTCCGCATCAATATTCTGCGGCATAAGCTGTGATAATTCTTCTTGTTTATTAGTTTTTCTTTGTCTGCTTGCGTATGCTGCCGGCATAAAATTACCCCTTTCCCATGTTATATAATTTTGACAGCAAAATGTATTTGTGACAAGAGGTTGTTAATAAAGATTAAGAGCCTTTTGTCAATTATATGTAATAGCTTCTACTGTAAAATAGGATGGCAGCTTTATTTTTTTGTATAATTCTTTTCTATTTCATTTACCCTATTTAGTATTTTATCTTTGAAATTAAAAATATCATTAATTGAATTGATTAAGATTTTTTCTTCACTTGAACGTTTTTCTCCATCCTTTGATGTTAGAAAAGAAATGTATTTGTTTGATTTATTTAAGTACAGACGGCAAATTGTTTTTAGAATATTATTGTCCAATATTATATTAAAATAACTGGCATTATCCCTGTATGTTATTCGATTAATATCAAAATTCCCAGCCAATATAGATTTTACAATTGCATATCCCTCAAGTTCTTCAAGAGTAGTTACAACTTCAATCTTATTTTCTTTTTCTCCTACCTTTGCTGCCAGATTAAAATCTAACGAGGTCTTCATAACCTTTGACATAAAAAGATTAAAGGCTTCCACTGTTGTTTTTCTATGCTTCTCAATAACCTTAGCTGTCTTTACACCGTCATAAATACTAGATTTATCAAGGAGATATCTTACAAAATCATCAGAAGGATTTCTATATTCACTTTCAATCACTTCTTCAAATTGTCTAATATACTTTAAATCTCCTGCATTAGAATATGCCTTTTCTAAATCAAAATTTTCTTTACAAAATTCAGAAAGTGTTTCTATTTGATTTTCTTTAAATTCAAGCAAATTAAATGTAAAGAAGGGATCTTTGTCCAAAATATTTGGTTCTTCTATGTCAGAAAAGAATTTATAAATAATACCATTAGTCAATATTATAAATTTAGCTTTGCTAGCTGTAAAATACTTAAATAATTGACCTGCATGCTTTTTTACATCCAATTTATCATTTTCAACTCTTTTGCATTCTAATAATATAATTGGTTTATTATCTTGCATAATAGCATAGTCAACTTTTTCATCTTTTTTTAGCCTGCTGTCAGCAACATATTCCGGAACTACTTCTAATGGATTGAAAACATCATATCCCAGAGCATTAAGAAATGGCATTATTAAAGCATTTTTTGTAGCTTCCTCTGTTTGTAAACTGTCTTTAAGTCCAATAACCCTATCTTTTAATTGATTAATTTTTTCAATAAACTCCATACTCAAGGCTCCTTTTCATGCTGCAAATAAATTTGCGAACATGCTAGCATAATATATTGGTAATGTAAATAAGTAAGTTTACTTATTTTTCACATATAATTCAATAACATCCCATATAACATTCGCCTTTTAAAATATTTGCCCTTGGCCAGACTTAAGACAGCACAAGCTCGGTGTGAAGGACGAATTTGGCGGCGGGGGTAAATAGACCGCCGGCAAACTGAGTCCGAAACACTACGTCAGCGGCGTTTAAAATCTTTGATTTTCCAGCCGCGGTCTGGCTTTGTGAGAACCTTGCTCGAACAAACAAGGGCACAAAAAAAGACCTACATCTCTGTAAGTCTTTTCTTAAATTTGCCCTTGGCCAGACTTGAACTGGCACCGAGGGTGAACCCCGATTGGATTTTAAGTCCAACGCGTCTACCGATTCCGCCACAAGGGCTTGCAAATTTATTTTATTTTCAATCTTCTGCCGCTTAGCCGGTGGAGGCGTCTACCTCCCCTCTCCTCGGACGTGACATTTAGTCACCTCCTCGTCGGCAGAGTGCCACAAGGGCTTGCAAATTTATTTTATTTTCAATCTTCTGCCGCTTAGCCGGTGGAGGCGTCTACCTCCCCTCTCCGCGGACGTGACATTTAGTCACCTCCTCGTCGGCAGAGTGCCACAAGGGCTTGCAGTTTTTATGTCATGCTGAACTTGTTTCAGCATCTTACCAGCTTTAAGACTCTGTAAACAAATCCGAAACCTTGTAAGCTCAAAGTTAGCTTTGTTTACTTATAAGATCCCGAATCAAGTTCGGGATGACATGTATTCAGTTTTCAATTTTCCGCCGCTTAGCTTATGAAACT
>CALVCR010000037.1 GCA_944326125.1 Candidatus Gastranaerophilales bacterium
CCGCCGCCGATTATAAGGTTATCAACTTTATCAATTAAGTTTTCTAAAACACCGATTTTAGAAGAAACTTTAGCACCGCCTACAACTGCTGTGAAAGGTCTTTCAGGATTATCAAGAGCTTGAGACAAACATCTGATTTCTTTTTCCATCAAGAGACCTGATACTGCAGGTTTTAAAACTTTTGCCAATTTTGCTGTAGATGTATGGTTTCTGTGAGCAGCACCGAATGCATCATTTACATAGAAATCACCAAGTTTAGCAAGTTCGTTTGCAAAAGTCATATCATCATCTTTTGCTTCTTCAGCTTTGTAGTAACGAATATTTTCTAATAAAGCGATTTGCCCGTCTTGTAATTTTTCAACATAAGCAGGTGCTTCTTCAACTGAAGGAATAAATACGATTTCCTGTCCAAAAACTTTAGACATATATTTAGCAACCGGAGCTAAAGTGAATTCAGGATTCTTTTCTCCTTTTGGTCTGCCTAAGTGAGCCATAAGAATAACTTTTGCACCCTTTTCAGTCAAAGCGTTTACTGTAGGAACGATTGCCTGAATACGAGTATCATCAGTAACATTTTTGTTTTCATCTAAAGGTACGTTAACATCAACTCTGACAAGAGCTCTTTTACCTTTGATGTCGCCTAAATCTTTAATTGATTTTTTCATAGTCTCTTTCCTTTCTTATTTGCATGATAATTATAGTAAAAACAAAAAACACCTGCAAACATAAATATGGCAAAAACTAGTTGCCTTTTACAATTAACTCGCAGCACATCTGGCAGGCGCCGAAGCTTCCTCCGGAAGCTTTCAGGTTTTTTCTGAAACAGCAGTAATGAGGGCTGTTAAATAATTCTTTTAACGATTTTTCTTTAACGTTTCCGATTTTTTGAGAGAGACAAGGGTAAACAAATCCTTCCGGATTTATCATCATATTGTTATACGGATAAGTACAAGGCTTGTATATTTGATTAAGAGGAGTTTCTTCCGGTGTATTGAAGAATTTTTCTATACCTGAAAGCGGATCTTTCTGGTATTCAAATTTAGGTGAAAACCTTAATTTTACTTTGGATTTTTTAGATAATTCCTCTATTTCTCTATAAACCTCTTTAAAATGTTCCATATCAAAGTATGGTTTTATCGGATAACTTTGAGTGAATTCCGGAATAAAACTATCTTCCAGATGAGAATTTTGTTTCCAGTTATTATTTCTTAAAAAAGATACTGACAAAAAATCAAAATTCATTTTTGTGCAAAGGTTGTAAAGTTTCGGTAAATCATCCAGATTGTTTTCAAGCACAATTGTTTTAATATCAACCATTTGTTTTGGTTTTTGTAACTTGAGATTTTCCAGATTAGAAATTATTTTATCAAAAATCCCATCTTTACCTCTGTTTTTGTCGTGATTTTTTTCGTAACCGTCAAGAGAAACGGAGAGAAGCAGAAGTTTGTATTTAATAAAAGCTTTTATTATATCATCGTTAATTAATATTCCGTTTGATACAACGTGAGTTTTACCCAAAACCTTTTTAGATACCGCTTCAAGTATTTCAATAAAATCTTTTCTGATAAGCGGCTCTCCGCCTACAAGGGTTACTATTGAATAGAAAGGAATTTGTGTAATAACTTTTTTCCAATCATTGAGAGAAAGCTCTTCTTTATTTCTTTCAGAACCCACATAACAATACGGGCAGGCAAGGTTACACCGATATGTTAGTTCAAAAAAGTATCTGAAAGGAATTTTTGCTCTTCCGTATTTATCGTTGTATGAAAGCGATGTGTAAAAATCTCTCAAGCGGTCAAAAAGCAGTGAATAATTCATTAAACCATACTCCCTGTAAGACTCGCTAATTTTGCTTGTGTTTTTCCGGAAAGTATCGCTTCTTTTACAAGAGGAATTCCGTCATTTATTGACTTACATTTTCCTCCGAGATAAAGCATGGCAGAAGCGTTAAGAAGAATAATATCCGTCATTGGAGAATTATTTTTACCGGATAAAATTTCTCTTGCAAGACGGGCATTTTCCCTGCTGTCTCCACCCTGAAGCTCTTCTATTTTACATCTTTTAAAACCGAAATCTTCCGGAGATACTGTATAATGATCAATTTTACCCCTGATTTTACCCCTGATTTTACCCCTACCCCCGTTAAGTTCATAGATATCGGTTTCTGAACACAAGCTTATTTCATCCATATTAGGATTCTGAGAATTTACAACCAGCGCTCTTTTGGTACCGAGGCGAAGTAAAACCTCCGCAATTTTCGGACACATTTCGGAAGAAGATACTCCTAAAAGCTGCGCTTCCGGAAATGAAGGATTAATTAGAGGCCCGAGGTAATTAAAAATAGTTTTTTTGCCCAGTTTCCGGCGATAAACATTATTAACTTCAGCAAAAGCATTAAAGTTAGGTGAATGAACAAAAGCTATACCGTTGCGATTAAAGTCCGATACGGCTTCCCGGGGAGTTTTAACAACCGGAATATTGAGTTCTTGCAAAAGGTTGGTGCTTCCGCAGCTGCTGGTAATGGAAGAGTTTGTTTGCTTTATTACTTTCAATCCCA
>CALVCR010000038.1 GCA_944326125.1 Candidatus Gastranaerophilales bacterium
TTGCGACAACAATAAATGACGGTTCTACATTAACCGTTGTTAACGGCGGCAGCATAACAATGGGCAGTGATGATACATGGGATGAGAATGGTTCAATATCATTGACTGCCGGAGATTTAACTCTTTCCGGAATAACAACTACCGGTATTTTAAAAGCAACCGGCGGGACTCTTACGATGAATAATGTTCAACTAGGAGAAAACTTCTCTATTGCAACAGATGTAGTAGTTAAATCTGATACCGGATTTGAAATAGTAGAAAATACCCATTTTACATATGATAATAATGATGAAATAGGCGGACCAATCAAACTTGTTGGCGGAACGTTAGACTATGACGCTGATGAAAATCACAGCATAGAACTATCTGCGACCTCCGGAAATTTAAATCTGCTTGAAGATTCATATCTCAAGGTTACAAACCAGAGCGCTATTAATGATGATGTTGTTGTTGATGTTCGTAATGGTTCAACACTGGAAGTTCAGGGAGGAGAATTTAATCTTAACGGTATAACGGGAAATCCTGAACAAAGTGACCAGTGGAACGGCATGATTATTAATAACGGCGGAATTCTAAATGCTGAAAATATATCTAACTCTGCAACCGGTGCTCTTGAGCAAGAAAACGGAATAACTAACATTACAAATAATTCCAGTGTAAACCTTGGTGCAACAAGTTCTGTTACAGGCGGTACAATTAATGTAACAGGAAATTCTATTCTGAATGCTGTTAATTCTGAAATAATACAAGGCGGAGAAATCAATGTAACATCAGGTTCTACCTTCTCAACCGGAGGCGGTTCAGGTTTTAACGGAGCAAATAACTTAGTACTTAATGCGTCCGGACTTGTGGACAGTATGAACGGGTCTTTAGAAACTCATAACGGAAACACCCTGAACATAGGTGATGCTGCGGGTAATAATCAAGCAAATTTCACATTGGATGTTTACGGAAGAAGCAATTCAAATAAGGGAAGCGACCGCTTCGTATTTAATACTATTGCTGCTGCAACGAGTAACGGTGCAACTATTAAGATCTCAGACTTTAGTCTCGGCGGTGATATCTACGGATGGGATGCGCCGATTGACAGACATATTGAATTAGGTAACTTATTTGAATCTGCTAATCTGAACGGAAATGTTGAATTAAATGTTACGGATAAAGAAATTCATACCCCTATCGGTTACTACAAATTAAATAACACAGGAGGCTTAGGAGGAGCATATTCTCTTGATTTGGCAAGATTTGACGGACCTGTATTCAGAGGACAGGTTGCTACCGTTGCACAATGGATGAACCAGTTAGCCATTGATGATATGTTATTTACCCACTCAATGGTACTTCCGAGTTTTAAAGATGAGGACGGCGGTGTAGCTTCATCCGGTATGATGGCTAACAGGTATGCCTCTACCTCTCCAATGTTTGCACCATACCAGTATTCAAGAAAAGACGGCGGTTTATGGTACAAAATGTACGGTAACTTTGAAAACCTCCAGATGAATAATGGGTTAAAGGTCGGTAACAATTCTTACGGAGCTTTAATTGGTGCTGACTTCGGGCTTAAAGAACTTAAACACGGCTGGAAATTTATGCCGACTGCTTATATCGGATATAACGGAGCTCACCAGACATTTGCTAACATGGGAGCATACCAGAACGGCGGACAGGCTGGTTTCTTAGGAACATTCTATAAGAATAACTTTATTATAGGCGGTTTGGTATACGGCGGTGTATACGATAACTCTATGGATGTTGCGGGACATACTGAAAACACCTTTAACTACTTTGCAGGCGCCGCAACCAAAGCTGCATACAATATCAGACTCCACAGGGATTGGGTATTACAGCCTAATATTATGGCAGCATATAATTTCTTCGGACAGCAAAACTGGCATACTGATTACGGGCAAATGGGTATGATGGCTGGAATGCTGCACGGGGTTAATATCGCACCTGGAGTTAACTTAATCTGGGAAAAAGATACATTCTCCGCATATTTAACACTTCAATATATGTATAACGTAAACGGAGCTGTCGGAGGAAGAGCGGGTAACGTAAGTTTACCTCATATGGAAATGGAAAGAGGATATATCCAGTACGGCATTGGTTTTACTAAGAGATTTACCGATAGAGCATCCGGTTATTTACAGGCAGTATTGAGAAATGTCGGAAGAACAGGTGCAGGCTTCCAGTTAGGATTTAATTACTTCATAGGTAAGTAATTGACAAGATGAAAAGGGGAGAGAGATAATAATTCCCCTTTTTTAATATAACATTAATATTTGTAACAAATATATTAAACTTGCTAAAGTTTTATAAATTTATGCCGTTATAAAAACTATCGTTATTAAATAAGGAGTGTTCTAATGACAGATGTATCTATTAACGGAAGTTTAAGTCAGGATTTATACAATATTTGTCAGGAAAAACTTAAAGAAAAACAAGCCAAAATTGACAAGCTGAACAATAAAGAAACCCAATTAACTTCTGCAAAAAATGATGTTACAACAAAAACAACAGAGCAGACAAAGGCACAGGAAAATTTAGATAAGACTCTCCAAAATGTTACAGATGCAGTTAATAATTATAATACCCTTTCCCAGAGATGGCAGGTTGCAAGCAGCATGGTTTCCTCTCTTGCAGCTAAATGTTCACAAGAACCGGAAAATGAGAGCTTAAAAGCTCAATATTTAAGCGCAAAATCTAATCTTGAAAGATTAAAACAAGAGATGGAAGCTGCTGAGAAAAAATTTCAACAGGCAAAAACTGAACAGGAAAAAGCTGAACAAGCTTTAAACCAAGCAAAAGAAGAATTAGATAAGGCTGAAGCCAAAGTCTTGGATTTGGAAAAAGAAATTACCGATTTAAAATCAGAAGTACAAGAACTTGAAACAGAAGTTGCTGCCAGTCAGACAGAATATGAAGCAGCCAAAGCAGAAGAGGCTAAAGCCGCAGAAGAAGCAGCCCAAACTAATATGCCAGAGCCGCTTACAGAAGAAGAAGCAATTGCGCAGGGCTATACTATTATTAGAACAGCAGAAGATTTAGCTAAAATCAGCGAAAATCTTAACGAAAAATATATCCTCATGGGAGATATTGACCTTGAAGGTGTTGATTGGACCCCAATAGGAGACAAAGAAAACCCGTTTACCGGTGTTTTGAATGGTAACGGTTTCTCTATCCAAAACTTAACTTTAAATATCGATGATGGAACAAAAACAGAAAATGTTGGTTTCTTTGGAATTACACAGGATGCGGTTATTGCAAATATAAATTTTGAAAATGCAGTTATAAATACCCCTGAAACATATAACAAAGGTTCAGTAGGTATTTTAGCAGGTACCGCAATGGGCACAACCTTTGAAAATATAACAGTATCGGGCGAAATCACAGCCCATCAAAAAGCCGGCGGGTTGGTTGGTACAGTTGCAGACTTTATAGAAGTACTTGAAGACGGCACTACAAAACCTCATAACAGTTCTTTTTCAAACATCATCTCAAATGTTAATATTAATTCTTCATACTATGCAGGCGGAATAGCAGGATATATTAATTCAACTTATACAAACGACCTGTCATTTGAAAACTGCCATACTTCCGGAAATATAACAGTTACAGAAAAATGCGCCGGAGGATTTATTGGTGAAGCCGGAGACACAATTGTTACAATAAATAACTGTTCGAGCAGTACCTCTTTGACTTGTAATAATGCAGATAATGAAAATGAATTAACCTGGCTTCAAGAAACCGCAAGAGTCGGCGGATTTATAGGATGTGCGAACGGAACAAAAATCGCAATCTGCAATTCTGAATATACAGGCAATATCACATCTGACGGCGACTTCCAGGGCGAATACTACGGTTATTATATGAACGATGCTCATGTAACAATATTTGAACTATCAGCAGGACTTCCTGTCGATGATATCCTTAATATTGAAGGGATTGACGGGCTAACACCTATTGTAGACCCTCAAACAGGTGAAGCATCTTATGAAGTCAAAGTAAGCACAATGACAGGCATGGATAAAATTGTTGCGTTGATTAGAAACAACCCTGCACTGGCTGATTTAATTACATTTAATGTAAACTTTGATTTTGAAACTATCGATAATGAGTATTCTCATTCAAGTTATGACCAGTACGGAGTAGTTCAACATTTATATGAAGAAACAGACTCAAGCGGAAATACAACTGTTGTAAATGATGTTTATATAGATAATGAAATAGATGTTGAAACCACTTTCCACACAAATGGAGGCTATGGTAACCAGGGATCAGAAGCAATTCTCGTTCCATACAAAAAAACTATAATTCCAGGATTATGGAAAGATAAAGATGGCAAATATTATGTCGAAAGAAATGGTGAATTTATAAGAACTACACTGAAATTCTTCTTTGAAAATCAAAGAACAACGGTTCAAACCCGCCTCGAGCAGGATGAAGTAAGGTTTAGAAGCAGAATTACAGATATGGTAAAATTTTATCAGGATAAAATGTATTCTGCCTTGCTTGAACAACTTGGACTTTCTCCTGAAACATATATTTCTAAAATAGATGAACCTGAATATAAGTACTTAAAAGAACGAATAGAAAATGGCGAGACACTCAGCCCGGAAGAACAGCTCTCGTTAATGGTTTATGAACTTGACTATAAAGTTGCTGAAATAGTAGCAAAAGTAACTCATAACCAGGGCTGCGGAATGGGCGGAGATGCATCATTCCTTGATGAAACAAAATCCATAGAACTTAAGGATGAAGATGGCAGAACAAGATATACAACGCTGAGCGGTATTGAACTCCGTCAAAAAGTCGATGAAGAAGGAAATCCTGTTCTTGATGAAGACGGTGAGCCAATATATGAAACCCTTGATGGAGAAGAGTATCTCGGATTGGAAGAAATTTATATTGTTAGGGGTTATCCTGTTACAAACGAAAACGGAAATGCTCTTTATACAGACGAAGAAGGTAATACTCTTATAGAAACAAAAGATGAAGATGGCAATACTACTTATACATATGAAGATGGTACCATTTTTGAAGGTGATACAGAAACTTTAACCCAGCAAATAGAAGAATACAACCTCTCCGAAGAATATAAGAATATTGAAACTCAAATGAAAGATATTCTAAATGAAATAACAAATGGAGCTGGAGAAGAAACTCCGCCTGTAGAAATAGAACCTGAGACTATAAAAATAAAAGAAGATAATGATGAAATAATATAAAACAAAAAAGTCCGGTTAATAAACCGGACTTTTTTAAACAAATAAATTTTAACTTAATGCCAGTAAGGATTTTACTGAGCGTGCATTTTCTTTTACTGTTTCATCAGAGTGCATATTAATTGTGTCATCAAGGATTTTGATAACTTCGCCCTTGTCTTTAAGTGCAAGGATTTCGTTAATAGTACTCATTGCAACAGCAGGTGAAAGGTCATTAATTCCTTTACCCTGATTAATAATAACGATTTTCAAAGAATCGTGAACATTTTTTCTGACAAGAGCACGTGAAGTATATTCACGAACTTCGTTATCAGGAGAATTAGTACCTAATTCTTCTAAAACTCTAATTGAGTCGCTGTCTTGATGCGCAGTAAGAGCATCAATAATTTCAAGAACATTTTTATTCATTATACAGCCCCTCCTGCTTCAAGAGCGATTTCATTTCTCCACATAGCTTCTAATTCAGCAACAGGAGTTTCTGCAGAAATTTTCTTGTAATTCATTTTAGAGATTAAATCAGCCCATTTAGCAGAAAGTTCTGAACCAAAGCCGGTAATATTTGCAGATATACCTTTACCAAAAGTTGTTACATCCTGATTAAGGAAATCAACAGTATCTGAGAGTCCTTTATTCATTGACTCTTTAGCTTTATCCATAACAGCGGAAATAGTTCTTAAGCCTTTGATTTCGCCAAGATTTGTATTCTTAGCATAATCCCAGGCATTTGAGATTCCGCCTCTGACTCTATTGACAAAATTAACAATAGGTTCTGCGATACTGGATCTCAATTTTGTCATGCTTCCTGCTACTGAAGAAGCGATCATTCTAAGTTTGTTTGTTTTTTTCGGTTCAAATCCTTCAAAAACATCAGCGAACTGCAAAGTATTACCTTCAAAATTAGAGTATTTGAAAGGGTTTGTAGTAGAATTTCTGGATGTTTTGAACGGATTAGCAATTTTTGGGGTAAGGTTTTGAGAACCTATTTTGATAATTTTTGCCATACTATTCCTTTCTAAACTATTTTGACTTCTTAACACATATCAGAATAACATATTAGGAAAATAATAAATCATAGAAATGGAGGATTCTTTTTCCGAAAAACTCTCTAACTAAAGTTAGAGGTTTACAATAAATTTTGGTTTAAGTATAATTAGATTGAGGCTGGCATTTAGCATTTCGAGCATTTTGCCGGTTCTAGAATTTCATAGAGGGGTGTCCGAGCGGTTTAAGGTGCAATCTTGGAAAGGTTGTGTGAGCGCAAGCCCACCGTGGGTTCGAATCCCATCCCCTCTGTATAGAAGGGTGGTCGCATTTTGCGACCACCCTTCTATTATATAAGAACGCCCAATTTACGCATATTACAGGCTAATATTTTTCTCCCAACCTTGTATCTGGAGACCATTTCTAGTCTTTTATAACTGTCTTTCAACAAAAGTCTCTGTTTGGGATGTGAGAGGTGGAATGTTTTACAGTATTTTTAAAAACTTGAATATTACTAATAATTATGATATTCTTTGATTTAGGAGGGAGAGTTAGGAGGTAGTATTAAAAGGCAAAATTTGAAGGAAAGTCAAAAAACATTTACATCCATAATTTGTCTCCTTGCCGCAGCCTTAGTATTTTTAACCTGTGGAAATTGGTTTTTGTATGCCTGTATTTCATCTTTATTGATTTACATAGCCTTTTCTCTTTTAAACGCATTGGCTGTATTAGCTAAACCAATCCCTAAAAATACTAATCGTATCGCCAAAGCATGTATTGTCTTTGTTACCATAGTATTTGGTTGCTCAGGAGCTAAAGCTATTATTCCAACTATTAATATCTCAGAGAAAATACCGACAGTAATAAATAAATCAATTGACAAAGAATTGGGTAATATTTTTGAAAAATATACTACTAAAACTTATGAAGACTTGCCTAATTTGACGGACTTATCTTGCAACATAGAACTTCGTTTAACTTACATTTTAATCCAAATTAATAAAATAGAGGAAACTAATGCTAATATTGATAAAAGGTTCGCAAATCTTTTAGAAAGAGATCAGGTTTTAGAGAAGAATATTAACAAAATTAATAAAAGAGCGCGGAATGCTCATTCAAGTTTATTAATAGTGACTAGGCCTAGTATTCATTTAGAAAAAGTTGATTTAACAAATTATTACAACAGAATGTCCCTGTGGGGTAAAATTATTGATAAAAATATTGAAACTCCTCAATGTAGTACCAGATGCGCATTTACTCATATCGATCAGGCATCATTTTATATCGTAGAAGAAATAAATGAAATCCACAAAAAACAAGATAAAATAAATTTAGCTTTAACATCTCTAGAAAAAACTTATGATGAATTAGAATTTAAACAAAGAACAGCAGAACAAACTTTAACAGCAAAAGGATTTTAAAAGTGGAAAATAATAAAGTAGCATATTTACAAATGATTCAAGAGGTAATTAGTCGACTATCCAATATCTCGCCGGTAATAAAGGGGTTTTCTATTACAATTGTAATGGCTGCTATTACAATTACTGGTAGTGAAATAATAAATAACGGGTTAAAATGGGCTTTTTTAATACCAATATTAGCATTAGGAATTCTTGATATTTATTACTTAAACTTGGAACGTAAATACAGATGCTTGTATGATGAGGTAAGGACTGATACACATCCGGTCGATTATTCTATGAATATTACTTCAGATATTAACCTTAATTCCGCATCAGGATGTAAAGTTTTAAAATCTAAGTGTATTTGGCTATTTCATTTACCAATAATTTTATTGTACTTGATATCTTGTTTTTATAATAACTAGGAGCGCAGATGACAAAACGCAAAGTTTTTTATAGTTTTCATTATGATAATGATGTTTTTAGAGTTCAACAAATAAGAAATATGGGGCTGATTGATGGAAATGAGCCAGTTTCTCCTAATAATTGGGAAGAAATCAAACGCCAGGGGGATATTTCTATAAGGAATTGGATTGATAAAGAAATTTCAAAATGTTCTTATGTAGTTGTTTTAATTGGATCTCAAACAAGTACCAGAGAATGGGTTAATTATGAAATACAGCAGGCTTGGTTACAAGGAAAAGCTCTGTTGGGAATTTACATACATAATTTAAAAGATCCGAGAACAGGAGTCTGTCCTAAAGGAAACTCTCCTTTCTCTAAATATACAGTAACTATAAAGGGAAAGCCTGTTGGTTTAGCATCTCTAGTGCGGTGTTTTGATCCACAACCCTATGATGCATATAATGATATCAATAACAACCTAGCCTCCTTAGTAGAGGATGCTATTGTAGCGAGATATAGACTTGCTGGCTATCGATTATAAATTTTTATAATGACTCATTCGCTATCCTATACAACTCCTTAACCGTTAGCCCTGGAGCTTGTTTGCCATTTAGAACATCCTCAATTAGTCTTGGCGGAAGATAGCGCAGATTCATTAGACGATATATGTAACTACTTCTTTGTTCTTTTGGCAAGTTGCCTTCTGACCAAAGTTTGTGGTAAAAGAAGCCCTTTGTTATAGCTTGTATAAGTGTAAGGTTGTATTCAACCTCATCTCCTATTATCAATTTATTTCCGCGCCTAGGAACGGCAACCAACTTAGTAGACTTGGTTAACGTAATAAATTCGGTGTCTTCAAAGTCAATTATTACATCTTGATTACATGCCAGTTGTTCCAAAACATTAATTAATACATTCCGGTTTAGCACAACTTCAACCTTCTCCTGGTACACAACAACCTTTTTCAAAACATACCGAATAATTTGATCGTTAAAATTCAATGTTTCAACTGCTTTCAAAATCTTTCTCTGCATTTCCAACGTTTTTTTAGAAATATATTTTTGTATTTCATTTTTATTTTTTATAAACTCTATCACTATTTTACGAACAACATTTTCTATTTCACCATTTGGCAGTTTACTAATTGAACCAACATCCTGAGGTCTATTTTGCAGAATTGCTTGTGAAATATAGTATGTATAGCGTTTTTTGTAGCGATTATTACTATGACTTGGTGACATATAATTCCCCTTATCATCAAACAACTTCGAGCCAAGCAGAGCATATGAATGATTGTTGTTTTCAAACTTTCTCTCAACAGAATTTTCCTTAAGCCGCTTTTGGACATTGTCAAATATCTGTTCATCAATAATTCCTTCGTGCAAACCTTTATAAACCTTATCTTTATGCATAATCTTGCCAATATAGACTTTGTTTTTTAAAATATGGTTTAAGTGTCCTTTTCGAAAATTCTTACCACTCTCAGTTTTCACACCTTGTTCAATCAAATAGTCGTGCAAAATTCTTATCGAGCCGAGTTCTAAATATTTGTCAAAAATCAATCTGACAATACCTGATTTTTCTGGATTTTCAACAAGAGTACTACCTACTTTAGTATATCCTATAGGAGCTTTTCCGTGTATAAATAAACCTTTTTGCCTTGATGCTTCAAATTTATCACGCAGACGCTCGCTTGTGATTTCTCGTTCAAATTGAGCAAAGGACAAGAGCATATTCAGTGTTAATCTTCCCATTGAAGTTGTTGTATTGAATTGCTGTGTTATAGACACAAACGAGGCTTGATGCTCATCGAATATTTCTATAATCTTCGCAAAATCCATCAATGAACGAGTTAGTCGGTCGACCTTGTAAACTACAACTATATCAATTTTGTTCTTTTTGATATCACTTAGAAGATCTTTGAAAGCAGGTCGATCCATTGTTCCTCCAGAAAAACCCCCATCATTATATTGCTTTTCAACCAATACCCAACCTTCGTGTTTTTGAGATTTAATATAAGCCTCACAAGCCTCTCTCTGTGCATCAAGTGAGTTAAATTCAAGATCTAAACCTTCTTCTGAGGATTTTCTCGTGTATACAGCACATCTAATCAGGTTCATTTTCGGACTCCAAAAAATCTATTACCATTCCATTTTGTTCCGGTAATCTCAAATGCTATAGCAGAAAGACTTTTGTATTCACTTCCATTGTAATGATAAACCCCATTTTTTAAGATTACCTCATGAGTTCTACCATTGTACTCTCGTATAAATCTGCAATTGTTTGAAGTACCCTTAAGAATAAGCCTTGAATCGTTCGGATTGTTAGAATCTAATACAAGTTCTTGCATGAGCTTTTTTAGCTTATTTTTTGCTTCTTGGGATAAATCGCCATACATTTCGTACCATTTGATTAATTTTTTATCTGTAATGTTCTTCATTACTTACATTAATGGCTCTTGTTCCTGTAAACATCAAGTCATAAGACACAATTCGTATCAATCTTTGATTTCTACATAATATCCATCAGCTTGATCCTTACGCGTGATGAAAATTCGTTTTCCAACAATTGAAACTTGTGAATTTTCATTTTCAGGGTCAAGATTTTCTACTTCTTTTAAAACGGAGATTAGTTCTTTTAAGGTTGTCATTACTAAATCCTTTCTTGTTTTGTATTTACATACATCACTCTAAAGTTAAGCTTTTCAAGGTTTTGAACACAATTCGTATCAATAGCTTGATTAATAAATGACTGAGAGCGATTAATACAAGCATGATCATCAAGAACAAGAAAACACACGAAGAACTGAATTTAAGTTATCCAGAATTTCGCAAAAGATTTGCGGCAGAAATTGAAGAAGCATATGAAAGCTTTAAGCAAACAGAAATGGCTCATGAATTTTACAAACGACAAGATGATAACTTGCTAGAGTGCGATTTTTACTTTCAGCTACAATGGAATTTCAATTATTTTACGAATTCTAATTGGTTTATTGAAAAGATATAGCATATATTATTTTTACAAGAATTATGTTATGCTATCCATATGGTTGATAGATTAATTAAATTATTTGTAATGGAATCTAAGAAAAATCT
>CALVCR010000039.1 GCA_944326125.1 Candidatus Gastranaerophilales bacterium
TCCATACTCATTGCACAGCGGCTGCTGCGTCCGTATGTATCATTGTTTGTAACTCTTACATAACCTATATTTTGTATTCCGTTAAAGTTAATTTGCGGCATTATTTTTTACCTGATTTTGTTCAGTATTTTCGTTTTTCTTGTTTACATCATCTTTATGAACTGTCGGGAGATTTCCTTTGAATGCAAAAGGCTTTGCAAAATAGTATGCGCTAACTATATTTAATCCCCAGCCAATAACGTTTATTGCGGTTTTGACACCGGCAGCTTTTTTAGGTAAAGTGTTAGCCATTGCAACAAGAGCAGTACCGGCCATAAGAGAAATATAGGCTTTAAAAATTCCCCGCGGAACAGCAACGCAGTCGTTTATATCTCTGGGGTTTCTGACTTTATCAGTGATAACATCAATAAATTCCCGTTTTTTAGGCTTAGTATTATAACCTTCGTTGCTTCTGAAGTGTTGTGTTTCAATTTTTGTAATTTTCATAACAATACAATTAAAACACGTAAAAATTTTTTTTGACAGTTATTTAAAAATTTTTATGTTATAATTTTAGAAGTTGGAGAGGTGTCCGAGTGGTTTAAGGTGCGGATCTCGAAAGTCTGTGTGAGTGAAGGCTCACCGTGGGTTCGAATCCCACCCTCTCCGGATTAACAGGGAAGCGTTAAAATTGCTTCCCTGTCATATATAATAACGGATAAGGATTACCCTGTTCATCGATTTCTGTTCTTTTGTATACCTGAAAACCGTTCTTTTCATAAAATCTTCTGGCATTTGGATTTTGTTCATTAACACTCACTTCGTTTATATAATATTCTTTGATTCCATACTGAATTAACTTTGTGCCAATCCCTTTTCCTCTTTCTTCGGCACTTACAAATAACATTATACTTTAACATCCAGTTTGTTACACTAATAATAAACTGTCAGTTGGGCATACTTGCCCAACAACACTAAATATTAGCCCTCGGAAGTTGTTTGGTTATACCAAAATCAAACTGGACGAAAACGGACTTTATTAGGACATAAAGTTTTATCGTTGGGCAGGTATGCCCAACCTACAAGCTATGCTCAAGGCATGACGAGAGATGAAGCAAGACAACAATATTTAGAAGATGAAATTGATAAGTATACAAATATAATTCCTAACATTACTCAAAGTTGTATGGAAATGGAAAGGCTACTTTTTTCTATAAATAGGTAGGTTAGAATTATTATTCTAACAATACATTATAATTATTTAATGGACTAAGATCCGGCTATTTACATTCCACCAGACATTACTTAAAGAATCCGCCCATGCCATCGGATCTGATATGTTTATCCGGAGTATAAAACCCTCCCATTCCATCAGATCGTATGTGTCCGTCTTTTGAATAAAAACCGCCCATACCATCTGATCTGACATGCTCATCTGGAGTATAAAATCCACCCATACTGTCCGAACGTATGTGCCCTGAAGGAGTATAGAAACCTCCCATACTATCCGGTCTAATATGCCCTTCCAGCGTATAAAAGCCCCCCATGCCATCCGAACGTATATGTTCTGCAGAAACAGGCAAAATAAATAATAATACTCCGGTAAGAATAATTAAAATTTGACGATTCATATTATACTTATATAATATTTTGTTAATATTTTCCAATCCTAAATTTATAATAACCATTTACCATATTTTTAATTTTTCATTAAACAGTTCATCTTTGCCCAGATATTTTTTTCTCTCCGCTTCCACACCCTCTAGAGCCGCACGCATAATTTCTATTTCTGATTTACCAGTATCTTCAGGAAGTCCGGAGGGACCAAAAGAATCAGACGCAGCATCCATAATTTGTTCTTTGCGCTTAAAAAAATGAAACAGATCACTCAATTTGTCTGCAATAGTTTTTGCCGGAAGTGAAAAGAGTTTTGGAGCTTCACTTTTTTCTAATGTGGCTAAAAGCCAATCATACAGGTTATCTTCATTTAAAACACCCATAAAAATCATGCTGTTTGGGCTTCCGCTAATGCTGAATTTATCCTTAGGGTAATCTGAAGTCTTTTTTTGAAAAATACGGGCAATTTCCTTCCACTTTTCTTTATCCGCATGAACCTGGCGGATATTTAGTTTTGCAGAAAAATTAATATTATTTGAACTGTCCGTTCTTATATTCATCCGGTAAATTCCTTGTATATTTTATATAAATCCCGTAATAAAAATATTTGCGGGTAATATTATAAACAGAAAGGGGGCGGATGCTAAAGCATCCGCCCCCTCAAAACTATTAAATAACGTTTAATTTCTATTTGTCATCTAATGCAGCGACACCCGGAAGAACTTTTCCTTCGATAAATTCAAGAGAAGCTCCGCCGCCGGTTGATACGTGGGTGAAATCTTCCGCTTTGCAGAACTTCTTAGCGGCAGAAACTGAATCGCCGCCGCCGATTACTGATACAGCACCATTTTTAGTAGCTTCAACAATAGCATCTAAAACAGCTTTTGTACCTTCTGCAAATTTAGGATTTTCAAATGCGCCTACAGGACCGTTCATAAGAATTGTTTTTGATGATTTAATTACATCAGCAAAAGCCTTTCTTGAATCAGGACCTGCATCAACACCTTCAAACCCGTCAGGGATTTCAGTAATCTTAACGA
>CALVCR010000040.1 GCA_944326125.1 Candidatus Gastranaerophilales bacterium
AGATTATTAATATAGATTATCTGGTTAAAACAACGTCGAATGTTTTGTATGTAGGCTTGCAGATTGCATCTCCCATTCTTCTTGCGACATTGGGGCAGGATATAATTCTGGGGGTAATTTCCAAGACAGCACCGCAGGTAAACGTGTTCCAGTTAAGCTTCCTGTTCAAACCAGTTTTTGGAGCCGCAATTATGATATGGATTCTGCCTATGCTTGTGAATGTGATTTCGGATTTCTTTTTATCTTTTTCCGGAATTTATTAGTTTGAAATCGGGCTTAAATAGAGTCTATATTATTTGCTACAAAATAGTTTACGTGATATAATTTCGAGTATGGAAAACAACAGCGCTGAAGATTTTAAAAACCCGCCGGGGAAGAAGAAAGCTAAGAAAAAAATGACGGCACAGACAAGGCTTATTATTACGGGTCTTGTTCTCAGTACTGTGTTTATTTTCTGCACCGCCTGTTTTGCTACTTACAGCATTGATAAAAACATGAACAGCGCTTACAAAAACTTTGCGCAGGTGCTTTCTAAAACTCTTGCAATTGAAGGGGTAGAAGTAACAAAAGAAGTTCCGCCTCTGGCTAAGTATGATGCTTTAAGAACAAATTCGATTTCTATTTTAAGAAGCAATAATGACATAGCTTTTATTATTTTCAAAGATAATAATTCCAAAGTTATTTACTCAAGTAAAGACGATTATCCTGAACAGGCAGAAAAAGCAAAAATTACTGTAAGTTCTCCGATGATTGTTAAAAACCTGAGCGACTCTGTCAATGTCGGATCAGTAACAGTCGGACTTTCCGGAAGTATAATGGATAGAATTTCCGCAACCTCCAAAGTCTCTATAGCGTTTGTATTTGCGCTTGCATGGCTTGTAATTGCGGGTATTATTTATATGAACTCTTCTATTATCACCGGTGAATTAAGAAAACTTTACCAGGGGGTTAAAAAGATTTCATCCGGCGAATTTGGCTATATGATTGATGATAAAGACGTAGATAAAGAGGTTAAAGAACTTTACGGCGCATTTAACGATATGTCTGAAAAACTCAGCCGGTATAATGAACAGACTATTGAAAGTTTGACTTTTGAAAGAAACAAACTGGAATCCGTCTTAATGAGTATTGTTAACGGAGTTGTAGTATGTGATAACCATGATAAAGTTATTATGGTTAATAACCACGCTAAAAAGCTTCTGGAAGTTGATGAAGAAGATATTGTCGGAACACAGATTCAGCAGTTCTGTGATTCAAGCGGAGAGTTTTGTTTTAACGATAAAATTGCTCAGTTCAAAGATACTCCGCTTGAAGAGGAAGGCTCTCCGGTTCCTTTCAATATAACTATTGATAACAGAATTTTAAAATGTCTTATTTCACCTATGTTTACCCGCTCAAATTCTTACGTCGGGTATATTATAGTCTTGATTGACGTTACAAAAGATGTTGAGATGGATCAATTGCGCTCCCACTTTATATCTAATGTTTCACACGAGCTGAGAACTCCTGTTACCGTTTTAAGAAGCTATATTGACACTCTCTATAATTACGGAAACGACTTTGATTTCAATACCCAGAGAGAATTCATCGGGGTTATGAATCAGGAAATTATAAGACTTAACAGAATGGTTAATGATATTCTTGATTTTTCAAGATACGAATCTCAGAATATACATCTTGAAAAAACAAAACAGAATATTATGGACATTGTGGAAGACTGTGTAAATCAGGTTCAGGTGCTTGCTAAAGAACATGATTTAACTATTTCTGTAATGAAAGAACCTGATCTTCCTGAAATCTATCTGAACGTAGACAGTATTTCAAGAGCTTTAATGAACATTTTATCAAACGCAATCAAGTATTCACCTGACGGAAAACGTATTAAAATCAGAGTTGAGCGTTCTCGTGACGGCGAATATGTAGAAGTAAGCGTAGAAGATCAAGGGCCGGGTATTCCTGAAAAATATCAGAAGAAAATCTTTGACAGATTTTTCCGTGTGGAAAACGATACACACACTGTTAAAGGTACAGGACTCGGACTACATCTTGTAAAAATTACTATCGAAAAACACCACCACGGACAAGTATTTGTTCAATCTAAAGAGGGTGAGGGTTCAACTTTCGGATTCAGACTCCCGATTAAACCGGCTGAAGAGGATCTTGAAGAATATATTCCTAAGAATATGCTTCCTGCTGAGAGCGAAGCTTAGTTTAGAAAGTAAATAATGAACTATTCTGACGCAATCGAAAAACTTACATCCCGCGGGATGTTTTATATTGAACTGGGGCTGGAGAGGATTCAAAAGGCGCTTGAAATTCTCGGAAACCCGCAGGATGATTTAAAATGCATACATGTTGCCGGAACAAACGGCAAAGGTTCAGTATGCACAATGCTGGAATCAGTTTTAAGAGAAGCCGGCTATAAAACCGGACTTTATACTTCACCTCATATTTACGACTATACGGAAAGAATTAAGATTAACGGAATAGATATATCAAAAGAGGACTTTGCCGCACTCTTTGAGGAAGTAAGTAAAATAAATATTCATCTTACAGAGTTTGAAGTCCTCACTATTATAATGTTTTTATACTTTCAGCGGAATAATGTTGATATTGTTATTCTGGAAACAGGTCTGGGCGGAAGGTTTGATGCAACAAATGT
>CALVCR010000041.1 GCA_944326125.1 Candidatus Gastranaerophilales bacterium
TTGTTATAAAGCATATCCTGAATTGTTACACTTTGATTAAGAACATCTGAAGTTGTATTTTGATCAGACATACCAAAAGCAGATAAGAAGTTACTTGTTGTAGTATCCTGGTTAAACGTTACAGTATTTGTTCCAGAATTAAATGAAATAGTTCCGTCACCATTTACAGAAACATTAAAATCAAGATCCACCGTATGGTCATCTTCATATTCTGCAATTTGGGCATTAAAAGCTGCAACCATATCACCTACTGTTTGATTTAAATCATCAACAGTAAGAACAAGGTCTCCTACAGTTGTACCGTCAGGTCCTAAAATCGTAACACCGAGATCCCCGGTTTTTAAAGCATTAGTCAAATTATTCAGTTCATTTAAAGTTTTATTCTGAAGATCAGGCGACCCTTCAACAGTTACTTTTATATTTTTAGGCACCTTCACTGTTGTACTTGACCCGGAATTAGAATAAAGCCCTTCCGCACCTACTACTTTCATACCTGAATTATTAACCAGATTACCTTCACTATCGAGAGAAAAAATACCATCACGCGTAAAGTACTGATTTCCGTCGGCATCTTGCACTACAAAAAAACCTGTACCTGAAATCATTAAGTCAGTATCACGACCGGTCTGAACAAAAGTCCCGGTATTAAAATTACGTGTAATCCCTCCAATTTTAGTACCTAGACCTATCTGCTTAGGATTTGTACCGCCGCCGTCGCTGGTTGCAGCACTTCCATAAGAAAGCGTATTTGAAAAAAGTGTTTCAAAAGTAACATTTGCAGCCTTAAATGCAGTTGTATTAATATTGGCAACGTTATTGGCAATTACGTTGATCTGGGATTGTCCGGCATTTATACCGGTACTGGATGTGTGTAGCGCCTGTGTCATTTTTCCTCCTGCCCTGTCGGGTTTTTCTTATATCTTAATTTATCTATAAAACTCTTATTTTTGTTTTTGTGCGGCTGTAACATACAATTCCGGAGCTTCTCCGGAACCTGTAGAATCGCCGTTATCTCTGATAGAAACAATATTGGCAATTGAATAGTATTCATCACCGACTTTGACCTTGCCTGATCCTTCTTCAAAACTGGCTTCAGTTACGACACCGGAAACTTCTACCTCTTCCTCTGTTTCAGGATCAGTGTATTTAATGGTCACCTCTTTACCGATGAGTGACAGCGTTTGAGTAATTTCAGCATTCGCAGCCAAATCCGAATACAATGCTGACAGGTAACTCATACAGTCATCTAAACCTTGATTCATTTGTGTCATTTGCTCAAGTGTTGAATATTGTGCCAATTGAGCAAGCCATTCCGTATTGTCAGTAGGCTGAGTCGGATCTTGATTCTGAAGCTGCTGCAGCATCAAAGTAAGAAACATATTACTATCGTCTGTAGAAGTTGTCTGAGCGGTTCCATTCAACATACTATCTGCTTGATTGTATGCACTCTGGTTTTGCATACTTACTATTTCATTACTTGCTAAAGACATATAGCCTCCCCTCTATACCTTACCATTTTGAGTATCATTATTAATTGTCTGGGCCATCATCCGTTCAAATAAGCCCTTCTCTTTTTCTTCTCTGTCAGGTTGCCCCTGTCCTTTATTTCCGCCTCTTGAACCTTCTTGCTCAGTCCAATCCGGAGTATCAGCCTCTTTTTGGGCATCACTAACTTTAACAGAAACATTGTCGACACTTACACCATGAGAAGCAAGTGTATCTTTTAATCCGTCTAAACCTTTCATCAAAAGATCTCTTACTTCATTACTTGCAACAGTGAAGTGTGCGGATAATCCGTCAGAAGAATTTAAAAGCTGAATATTAACTTTACCAAGCGATTCCGGATTTAAAACAATATTTACTCTTGAGTTATTAAATAAACCTTCCATCTGCTTAGTTATTTGTTCAATTATCTTACTTGGCGTAATATCAACCGTTTTAGCCTGTACTGACTGGCTTGTCTGTCCTAATTGGTTAGTTTTAACTACATTCAAATCAAAAGCTTCGCCGTCAGAATGAAGCATTGCTTTAACTGCCTGTTCCTGCGGTGACTGATTATCCATCAAAGAACTACCTTCATCTGAAGCCGTATCTGTTTCTGATTCTACAGATTCTACATTGAGTTCTTTTAAAGCATCCTCTTCTAAAATACTTTCAAAATCATTTTGAGCGCCTTTAGTATTATTTGTTTCCGAAGTAGTCACTTCCGGATCCGGGAGTTGAATATCCAATGCAGAAGAGGTATCAGACGAATTTGTCTCAGCTTCATCTAATAAAGAAGCGGCTTTATCCGCAAAACTTATTTCTATTTCCTCGGATAACTCTTCATCAGAACTCACAACAGTGTCTTTTGACTGCGAATTACTGATTTGCTCCATCCCGGCAGGAATTAAAGCTTCCAAGTCTTTTAGATCCATTTCCGTATCTTCACCTTCTACGGTTTCGGATTCAGTATCAGAAGACAAGTCTGTATCTTCAGTTGTTTCTTCTTCAGATTCCGTAATACCGGCTGCTTCTTTTAGTTCGGAAATTATTTCATTTATATCCCGAGCCAAAGTCAAATCCAAAGAGGATTCAGCATTTGATTCATCAATTGAAGAAGATAATAAATCTTTAAAAGATTGAATATCTTCTGAAACAGCTCCGCCAATTCTCCTAAAAGACCCTTTTACCTCACCGATTGTCATGGAATCTTCTGCTGTCTTAGATTCTTTAAATCCGTTTGTCTTCTGTTCGTATACTTTTTCAAAACCGTCTTTTATAAAACTACTACTATGTTTATTGTCCATATATGAGACCGAGGTATTTTCCCCGCCGGCAGGACAAGTTTTACCTGCTGCAGGAGTATTTATATTTTGTAAATTATTTAAGGTATCAATTATTGAATTTATCATCCTATGTTAAACCTGGCTGATGTTATATCATCAATTTCTTTTACTTCAAGTCTTAGAAACTCTTTATAATATTCATCTTCTTGTTTTTCTTTCAGCTTTCTTAGAATTTCAGCTTTTTTATGAGCCTCTCTGACTTCTTCCTGTTTTTTTTCAAGTATCATTTTAGTATTAGTGATGACCCTTTCCTGATTTTTAATATCAGTTTCAAGCTTGAGCCCGTAATCTCTGTGTGCTTCAATTTGTTGAATATCAAGAGATTCAGCGTTAAACAGGGAATCCAGTTCTTTACTGTTAAGTGTCTGAGACTTGATAATGTTATTGAGTTTTGCCTCCTGCTGTCTTAGTGCAGCAAGAATCTTTGCGGCTTCCATCTGGCGTTGTTCCAGTTCATTTTCCCGCATATCAAGCACGACCTGTAATCGAAACTTGAATTTTTTCAATTTAATCTACCTCGTCTCCGCCAAGTATACAAAGCTGTACACTTAGTACCTCTAATAATTTAACCGATAAAGGCATGCCTACCATCATATAGATGGTGTAATATTTCTTTACAAACATAGAAAATTTGCGCAATTTTTTTGTATCATAAGCCTTATTAATAGTATAAAGTGTGAAAAGGGTGTATTATGACAAATTCTGTAAACTATCCAAATCAGCCTTATCCGGCTAATTATTCAGGAGTAACCATTCATATAACAAATCCGACAGTAAACGCTAATCCGAACGGAACAACAGTCTCCGGCGGCTGTATTCCTGCGCAGAATATAAATTATCCAAGCGGACAGTATGTAACTATTCCTAATTCTCAGCAGAATTATTACCAGATTCCGCAAACATACTTGCCGGCACAGCCGGTTTACCAGCAGCCGATTCCGCAAAATTACACCCAACCTCAGGCACAGGCGGATATCAGTACAATACAGCAACACGTCCAGCAGGGATATTCATTACAACAGCCGGTAAATAATCCAACAGAAAACCCGACTGTAGTTAACGCGTATCCGCCGCAATATTATATGAATAATTATACATATAATACCGTTCCTCAGGAAAATATCCCGCAAACAATAGAAAATATACCTGAAAAAAAAGCGAACACCGGAGCTGAAGAGAATGGAGTTTCTAATTCTATTCCGGAAGATAAAGTATCAGAAACAGGACAAGAACAAGAAAACGTAAGCCTGACTGCACCAGACTCCAAAATCACAAAAGAAAATGATTTAAGTACATCTAAAGATATTATCGAAAATCTCGATACTTTGTCAGCTGAAGAAAAAGAAATAAAAAAAACAAATGAGCAGAAAAAAGTTGTTGCACTTACTAATGAATATATAATGTCTTTGGAGAATTATTTAAATAATCCAAACCTTGATATAAGACTAATGGCAGCAAAAGAAATTTTAACAAGACTTGATGAAGACAAAAACAGATATGATGATGCTGCACTAAACGCTTTACTGAATAAGATGCTGCAGGATCCGGATGACTTAATTAGAATTGCGGCCCTCAGCGCATTCAATTCAGAACTTGCAAGCGGTAATAATTATACAGTAACTTTACTGACAAAAATTCAACAAAATCCGGAAGCAAACAAAGATGACGTATTACAAGCATCAGAAATACTCCTTAAGATGTCAGCAGGCACAGATACAAAATACGTACCGACCCAAACCAGCACAGTAGAAATAAAAACAACAAATACAAAAGGTGAATAATGGTAACCATAGCGCCAATAATCTGTAAAACAATCGGCGCAGCCGGAATAGGGGCTGCTCTTTATGATACTGCCAAAGTCAGCAAACATTTTGCTGCGGCAGGCAAAGAAGATGCTGCCGCTGAGTATTACCAAAAATTATACGCAAATACGCGGACCATTGATAACATAAGCTATGTATCAAATGCCATACAGAAAAAAACTGTTGACCTAAGGGAAAAGAACCCTCTTCCTGCTTTGTGGGGCAGCATTTCAGGAGGCACCAAAGGTGCTCTCTACACACTCTGCAACTGGCTGCCCGCCGCCGGCTGCGCCTCTCTGGCTCTTCTTACTAAAGGGATTCTTTCAAAACTAGGCGCAGCCGGAGTAGTCTTATGCACTATTTACAATATTGCCCACAACGGATTCGGAGTCGCAAAAAACAATCCTATGGACTAAGATTGCTGACGAAACTGAACCATTTTCTTCACAGGTCTTAAATGCTCTTTAACAGCAGCCGTCATTTTTTGTGATTCGGTATTATTCACAACAGCATCTGCCTTCTTGGCTTTACCGGATTTTGTGAGACCCATTTTCTGAATCAATCCCGGTGTCAAAAAGAACATAGTCAAGCCTGCTCCGCAAAGTCCCAATACTCCCGCATGAGACCATGATGAAGTATAACTTCTTGAAACAGCCATTGTCAGAGCACCAACTGCCGCAGAAACACCACCGGCATTTAATGCCGCGATTTTTGGATCTGATATTCTAGCCGGACTCCTGTAAGCTTCGGTCTTCCCTCTAAATACCGCCCGAGGGCTAAAGGCATTAATCGGTTGAATCATAAGCACACACTTTCTCTTTTTATACGTGTACATTTTAGCGCAAAATAAATCACCTGTAAACCCCCTGAATATAATACTTTCGGGTGATTTTTTAAATGTAAAATTTACACTCATAACAGCCAAAAAGCGGATGCTTCTTATATAAATAGTAAATATTGTTTATCTATAATCACCTAATATATTTACTCCTTTATTTACCCCCCCTCATTTACCCCCCTCATTTACCCCCTTTATTTACCCTCAAATTTGACCTTTATATTTTTATCATTAATCATACAAATAGATGTATCAGCATCAGCAAAAATCTGTAATAATACAAAATGTGAGAATGTATTATGCCCTTCAGATATAGACTGCAAAAAATTCTGGATTTCCGTATAAGGAAAAAAGAGGAACAGCTGCTAGTTGTTCAAAAAGCACAGCAGGCAGTTTATATAGCAGAAGAGAAAATCAGAGAAAACAACGCTGAAATCCAACAGACAATCGAAACAAGAAAAACAGCAGATTTCAGGATGATGGAATACTACGACAAGTACCTTCACCACCTCTGGGACAAGGCAGATGCATTAGAGCAAGAACGAAAACGGCTTCAAGCCATTCTGGATGAAGAAAAAATAAAACTGGTTAAACTTGAACAAGCGGTTAAAGTTCTTGAAAAACACAAAGAAAAACAGAAAGAAGCCTATCTGGAAGAAGAAAAAGCTCAAGAATTAAAACAGTTTTCCGAAATCGGTGTTCAAAGATTTTTCATACAACACCGCGAACAGGAAGAAGACGAGGAAGCAGAACTAAAAAAACTGCTTGAAGAAGAAGAATTAAATATGGTGGAACAAGAAAATGAATATTGAATCTCCTAACATTAATCAAACAAAATCAACAAGAAACGGTTCTACAAATCAGAGTGTAAAAAATCCCTCCGTGAAATTTTCTGATGAATTAAAAGAATTAAACAAAACAAACAAAGAAGATTCAACAAAAGAAACGAAAGAAGTTGAAGACGAAAAAGCTGTCGAAAAAGATCAGGCAGCAGAAGAAGCTTCTAAAACCGAAGAAAGCAAAAAAGAAGAAAATGCAGAAAAAGCAGAAGATACTTCTAAAGTAGAAGAAGCTGAAAAAGAGTCCACAAAGGGAGAAAACGTCGACAAGCCTAATAAGCAAGAAGATTCCGAAATCAAAGACAAAGAAGAACAAAATGAAGATCTTGATAATGCTTTTAACGGACTTAATTCAATCGTTCAGGAGCTTAATAAAAAAGTCGACCAAACAGAGGATAAAAACTTTGACCCGCTAAAGAATGACCGGATTCCGGCCGATAATCAAAATAAGGAAAATAATATCTTGATTAACAACGATTTCAATATTCAGGATAACAAAGAAATACTGCCCCAAATGAACCCTAACATGAATTTTTCGGGAGACGGGCAGCCATTTTCATCTTTCATGAATAATACCCCGCAAAATCCAAATAATACCCTTGCCGCATCTGAAAAAGATCTTGCAGAAGAAGCCGCAATCCTTTCAACAATGGCTGAAAATATTGCACTTGCAAACAGAAATAAAATGGTACAAACTACGGACATTAAACAAAATGAAAATACTGCTGAAACAAAAACCGTAACAGATGAACAAGGAATAAGAAAGGTCGACAAACAAACAAATATAACAGTCGAAAATGTAGTCAAGTTTGATTCTGTGATTATGAATCAGGCCGATGTGGAAGTATTTGCGAACCTTGTTGAAAACGGACAGGCAGACATGACAAAACTTGCACCTCAAGCTGCTCAAAAATCCGTGCAAGTCTCCAAAACCCTTGCAGATTTACTGGCTAAATCCATGGAAAATAATCAGCCTGTAAGAATAGATTTTGACAATAACATTTCTGTCATTATAAGAGTATCAAGGGACGGAAAAATCTCCGCAGATTTTCTCCCTAGCTCTCAAGTAGCAGAAGCCTATTTGAAAGAAAACTTACCACTCTTGAGACAAAGGTTTGATGATAACAACATTGAATACGATGAATTAAACCAGCGCAACTCCAGAGAACAGGACAAACAGAACAGAAAGAAGGAACGCGAAAATGAATGATATGTACACAACCGCGATTAACACCCAAAAAGCCACAATTCAGTGGATGGATGTTCTCGCAGACAACCTCACGAACCTTTATACCCCGGGATTCAGAGAAAGTAAGGTAAACTTTAAAACTTTCCTGAGCGGCGCTGTAATTGATAACGCGGTGAAAAACTTCGGTCAAGGTAAATCAACTCCGGGTACTTCTAATGAAAATCTGTTCTTTGAAGGTACAGGGTTCTTCGTCCTCAGAAATCCCGAAGGAAAAGTCTCTTACACCCGACTCGGAGAATTCACTTTCGACGGAGAAGGTGTATACCGCGCAACCGACGGTTCAACAGTACAAGGCTATATCCTTAATGACAAAGGTGAAATTATGTCCGGTACAAAATCAATCAATGCAGATTTGTTTCAGGAAACTGCACTCAAAGGCGGTGCAATGAGCATTCCTACAACAAATATCAAGCTCTGGATTGATCCTAACAACGGCAAATTCCTCGGGAAATACGATGAATACGAAATTAAAAATGACGGAACCATCTACGGTAAAGCAGACGGCGGAAATCGTTCCGTACCTTTATACAAAATAGCAACAGCAAACTTCCATAATCCGGAAGGTTTATACGAGATTAAAGACGGTCGTTTTGTCGAAACCGAAGAATCAGGAAAACCCGTAGTAGGCAGAGGCGAAATACGTTCCGGACTTCTGGAACAAGCTAACACAGATTTCAAAAACAACGCAGCCGATTACCAGATGGCTAAAACCCAGATGGAACTTGTTAACGCGCTTATCAAAACCAACAAAGATCTGCTGCAATCCGCAATGGAAATGGCCACCCAATAGGTGCTACGCACGTAGATAATTGGCTCGCTGCTGGGTAAAACCCACAAGAGAATAATCGAACGCCATAACCGCTAGGAGGTAAATACTACAAGTAGGAAGTAAATAACACGCACGTAGATAATTTGCCCGCTGCTATGTAAAACTACAAGAAAAAATCAGACGCCAAGACCGCTGGGAGGTGAATACTACAAGCAGAAAGTAAATAACACGTACGTAGATAATTTGCCCGCTGCTATGTAAAACTACAAGAAAAAAAATCAGACGCCAAGACCGCTGGGAGGTGAATACTACAAGCAGAAAGTAAATAACACGCACGTAAATAATCGGCCCGCTGCTATGCATAACTACAAGAAAAGCAGACGCCAAACCGCTGGGAGGTAAATACTACAAGCAGAAAGTAAATAACACGCACGTAGATAAACAGCCAGTTGCTATATGAATCTTTTTTCGATTCACAACTCACGGCTCACAATTCACGATTAACCATTTAGTCACAAAAAAAATTAGTTAAACTCCGTTTTATAAGGGAATTAGGGATTACTTAATTCCTTTTATTTTTTATAACGTCACTCTATTCCCCCTTCATTTATCCCCCTTTTATTTATCCCCCTTTTATTTACCCCCCCCTCCATATAGTTGATATTTATTAAAAACTATTCAAGATTTGAAACCATTCGCCGATAAAAATATTGACTTATAAAAAAACATCATTAAAACCCTTTCAGAAAGGTTTAACTAATATGTCAGAAATTTCAAATTTTTTAAGAATTTTAACCTCCACACCTGCTGTTCAAACAGGTGGTATAAGAAGAACCAGCGAACAAAGATCTTCCAATCCGTTTGCGTCTTCAAACCCGTTTGTTCACTCAAGTAATGAAAACCCGTTTGCTACTTACGGACAAAATCGCCCTGTAGCCGGCGGTTACTTCGCAGGATATTACAACAACCAGCCTAATATTGTCGGCAGACGACTTTTTATTGAGGTATAGACTCAAAATAAATTACATTACCCCGATTAAAGCCTGATTTTCTTTAGAGAATCGGGCTTTATCAGCTCTATACTGCTTACACATTTTCTTCATGATATAATACTTGCGGGGAGACTCGTTTATGAAGAAAAAACTACTATCACTTTTTATATTAGCAGCTTTTGCTGTTTCAAATTCCTGCATTTTTGCGGAAGAAATAACAGCCGGACAAGAAATACAAACAGTTACGGAAGATACTATTGTTGTTCCTAAAAAAATCGAAACCGAAATTAATAATTGTATCATCCAGATATACGGAGAAGAAAGAGCAAAAGAAATTTACGACAGAGTAATGGAAATTGCTAAAAAATCAATTGAAGCTCGTCCTGCCGAATTAAAAGAAGAAGACTTAAAAAGAGCTGACGACTGGTACAAAGATGAAATTATATACATGTTTTATGTTGACCAATTCGGAGTGGCAACGCCAGAGAAACCTAATACTTTCAAAGATACAGAAGAAATGCTTGATTATCTAAAAGACCTCGGAGTCACAACGCTGCATTTTCTTCCAATAACAGAATCCCCTATGAGTGATGCAGGTTTTGATGTAAAAAATCCGCAAAACGTAAGACAGGATCTAGGCGGCACACCGCAGTTTCAAGATTTTATTAAAAAAGCTAAAGCTGACGGGTTCAAAATCAAATCCGACCTTGTATTAAACCATTTTTCCGATCAACATGAATGGTTTCAAGCCCTCTTGAAGGGAGACTTATCTAAACGGGATTATTTCATAGTAAGAGATGAAATGCCTCAATACATAAAATATGTCGACGAAAAAATAGGCACTATTGTTGAGTATGAAGAACCGGATGGAAAAATTTCAAAAAGAAGATTAATCTTCCCTGAAATTACGGAAAACCACTGGCGAAAAATAACGGTAAACGGGCAAAATTTGTATGTCTATCATACTTTTTACCCATTCCAGCCTGATATAAACTGGGAAAATCCGGAAGTTTTATATTATTGTCTTGATACAATAAATTTTTGGGCAAATTTGGGTGTCGATATTTTCAGACTGGACGCCATTCCTTATCTTTCAAAAGAAAGCGGAACCAATGCGGAAAATTTACCTAAAACACACGCTATCATAAGGTTAATAAGCAACTATATCCAGATGACCGCGCCAAGAACAGTTATTCAAGCAGAAGCATGCCAGTATCCGAAAGATATTCTGCCATATTTTGGGAAAGAAAGAAAGTATAAAACAACCATAAACGGACAAGAAAAAGTTATTAAAAGGACTGATGAATTTCAGATTGCTTACCATTTTCCTTACATGCCGGCAATATGGGCGGCTCTGGTTACAGGAGACAAACAGCATTTTATAAATGCATATAAAGAAACTCCGCAAATACCTTCTACAGCAGCATGGGGCATATTTTTAAGAGTTCATGATGAACTTACACTTGAAATGATAGACCCGCAGACAAGAGAAATTATTTATAACGCTCTTGTTCCGAAAGGGGCTGAATTCAGAAAAGGTCTCGGAGTAAGCGGAAGAATGGCAAACTTTTTAGACAACAATCCGGACCGAATAGAGATGGCATTTTCAATCTTGTTATCTCTTCCGGGAATTCCGATTATCTATTACGGAGATGAAATCGGAGCAAGAAATAACTTTGAAAACGCAAAGAAATCTGCAAAAGACCGTTTCGAAAAAAGTAAATTGAACAAATTTAAGCTTCTCAGCTACTTTGACAGCCGGGATATTCACAGAGGCGCAATTCCTGCTAAGCTCCTTTACGGATCTTCAAAAGATTATTATGAATTTAACAGCAAAGTCTATAAAAAAGTTAAAAACCTTATTGCAGTAAGAAAAACACTACCGTCAATGTCCAAAGGCGATTTTACTCTTCTTAAAACAAAAGCTCCGAACAATTTTGCTTACATAAGAAGTCTGGGAGACGAAAAAATACTTGTAATAAACAACCTTTCAGACGAAAAACTTATTGCAGAAATAACCCTGCCTGTGAATATCGTCCTAAAAGGGGTAAAAGGAGAAGAAGAGAAGACAATTACAAGCTACAAAAACCTTATAAATAATGATGACGTAAAAGTTAATATATCGCTCAAAAACAGAACGATGCACTTAAGAATAGCACCGTACGGCGTTGTATGGCTAAAGTTATAGAAGAGGGAATATAATGTTAGAAATCAAACCTAAAACAGAAGGAATCTTCAGCCGAATAATAAAAAAGAAACCAAAAACCGAACCAAATCAGTACAATAAATTTAAAGTCAAACCTGATACGTTTGAAAAAACAAAGACACCGCTTGAAACAATGGAAGAAAAGTGTCCCGGATATTCTTTAATGGATATGATTACCGGAATGTTTAGAAATAAATGAAGTGCAAACAACTCGTACAATTGTAAACTGTTTGACATGGCTTAAATTTTCGTGTCTAATAGTGTAAGAAGTATACTTTTTTTTATTGACTGGGAAGGGATATATAAAGTACTAATGTATATTAAGCAGCTCGAAGTTGATAACTTTAAGTCGTTTGCGAATAAAGTCGAAATACCAATGCTGAAAGGATTTACTACTATATCAGGACCAAACGGTTCCGGTAAGAGTAATATTATTGACAGTATTCTTTTTGCGCTGGGGCTTTCAACGTCAAGAACCCTGAGGGCTGAAAAACTCTTCCATTTAATATCAACCTACAACAAAAGAAATGAAGCCTTTGTTAAAGTAACTTTCGCTGAAGCCGGAGAAAACGGCGAAGACGGCGAGTTTTCCGTTGCAAGAAGGATAAGAAAATCCTCTCAGGGCTTTAACAGCATCTACTATCTTGATGACAAGATAGTCACACTTTCTGATATACACACTAAACTCGAAAAATACAATATTACACCTAACAGCTACAACGTTATGATGCAGGGTGATGTTATGTCTATTACTAACTGCACCCCTAATGAAAGACGAAAAATCATTGATGAAATTGCCGGCGTTGCAGATTTTGACAGAAGGATAGAGCAGGCAACAAATGAGCTTGAAACAGTAGAAAAAAGGGTTGTAAACTCTACCCTGATTCTTAACGAAGTCAACACCAGACTCGAGCAGTTAAATGAAGAAAGAGAAGTCGCTCTTAAATATCAAAAACTTAAAGATGAAAAAAACGGTTTAGAAAGTCAAATTAATACTGTCAAATTTTTTGACTTAAAACGTAACCTTGAAAAAGCACACGAAAATATTCTGGAATTTACCAAAAAGAAAAAAGAAGAAGAGGTTAAATCAAAAGACCTTGACGAAAGATTAAAACTTATTCGTGAAAAATATGAAGAAATCTCTAACACTATAAAAGAAAAAGGCGAAACTCACCAGATTGAACTCAAGCAGCAGGCTGAAGAGATTAAAGGCGCTATT
>CALVCR010000042.1 GCA_944326125.1 Candidatus Gastranaerophilales bacterium
CATCAGGATTGTATTTTAAAGATACTTTGTAATTCTTAGCCTCTGCTACATTATAGTTTTCAGCGTGATCTTTGAGGTAGTGATCAAGGTAAGCTAGAATTTCGTTCATTTTATCCTGATTTTCAAAGTCTTCCGGCGTAATTCCTGAACGGATTAACCCTCTTAATACAACTGACGGAATAATATTCAAAATAGGGTTATTGTAAGCTTTGTAGAACATTGACATGTTAGATAAAAGCTTTAATAACTCATCTCCGGTTTTAACTTTTGATTTTGTTTTATCAGAAAGGCTTAATGATTTAATACCTCTTTCTTTTAACATTTTATCAAGAGCGTGTTCGTCATAAAGGTATTCTGAAGTTTTTCCGGTTGTAACCTTGAACAGAGGCGGCTGAGCAATATATACATAACCGTTTTCAATAAGCGGTTTTGCATATCTGAAGAAGAATGTCAGAAGTAACGTTCTGATGTGTGCGCCGTCTACATCGGCATCGGTCATGATAATAATTTTATGATAACGAAGTTTATCAAGATTAAAATCGTCTTCATTCTTGCTTATTGAAATACCAAAAGCCTGAACCATAGACTGGATTTCGTTATTTGCGTAAATCTTATCGAGGCGGGCTTTTTCAACGTTAAGAATTTTACCTCTTAATGGCAGAATTGCCTGAAACATTCTGTTTCTGCCCTGTTTAGCGGAGCCGCCTGCTGAATCACCCTCAACAATAAAGATTTCACATTTTTCAGGTTCTCTGTTTGAGCAGTCTGCAAGCTTACCCGGAAGTGTTGAGTTTTCAAGAACGGTCTTTCTTCTTGTAAGTTCTCTTGCTTTTCTTGCTGCTTCGCGTGCTCTTTGTGCCTGAAGAGTTTTTTCAATAATAGTTCTGGCAAGTTTCGGGTTAAATTCTAACCACTCTTGTAATTTTTCTCTTACTACATCCTGAACAATACCCATAACTTCTGAGTTCCCGAGTTTTTCTTTTGTTTGGCCTTCAAACTCAGGGTTTTCAATCTTAACACTGACAATAGCTGTTAAACCTTCTCTTACGTCGTCTCCGGAGAGGTTTGGCTCAGAGTCTTTGAGAATTTTATTTGTTCTTGCATAATCGTTTAAAACACGAGTGATTGCGTTTCTGAACCCTGTTAAGTGAGTTCCGCCCTGATGGGTATTAATATTGTTTGCAAATGAAAGGATTGATTCATTATAAGAATCAGTGTACTGCATTGCAACTTCAACTTTTACTTTGTCGACGATTTTTTCCATATAAATAGGTTCGTCAAACATAGGAGTTTTGTTCTGGTTTAAGAATGAAACATAACTTGCAATACCGCCTTCATAGTGGAAAGTCTCATCTTTGTTGGTATCTTTTGCATCATGAAGAATTATTTTTAAGCCTTTGTTTAAGAAAGCCATTTCTCTAAAACGGGTTGCAATAATATCAACATCTACCTCTGTAGTTTCGGTAAAGATTTCCGGGTCAAGCCAGAAAGTTGATCTGGTACCGGTTTTTGTAGTCGGTGCAACTTTTTCAACAGGAGAAGTCGGTTCCCCTCTCAAGTATTCCTGTCTCCAGACATATCCGTCACGAGAGACTTCTACAACCATTTTTTCAGAAAGAGCGTTAACAACAGAAGCACCTACGCCGTGAAGTCCGCCTGATACTTTATATCCGCCGTCGCCGAACTTTCCGCCTGCGTGAAGCACTGTATGAACGATTTCAAGAGCTGACTTGCCCGTTTCAGGTTTAATATCAACCGGAATACCGCGCCCGTTATCTTCTACAGTTACACTGTTATCTTTATTAACGGTTACATGGATTTCTGTACAATAACCTGCAAGTGCTTCGTCAATTGAGTTATCAACAATTTCATAAATACAATGGTGCAAACCTCTTTGAGAAGTTGAACCAATGTACATGCCCGGACGAAGTCTTACAGCTTCCAAACCTTCTAATACACGTATATTACTAGCGTCATACCCTTGTGCCATCTATCCCCCTCAGTCATAAAAATATTTTGTATACATCTATTGTATCACAAAAGGAAAAAATAGCGCAAATGGGAACATTATTGAACGTTAAAGATGTTTATTTATACTTTTTTATTCCGTGCTGTTAAATATCATAAATTTATGCCCAATATTTTAACTTTATTCCAAAATGTAAACGTTTGTAAAGATGAATTTTTTACCTTCAAAGCCAATAAATATGCGGGTTTTTGCTTTTGTACTCCCCCCGTAATATAGGCCAAGTGTCTATTTTTATTAAAGTTTTTAAAAATTGTGCCGTTAATATATCATGCACAGACAGTATGGAAAGGCGGGGGCACATGACTTTCTTTGAATATCATGTAACAAACAAGGACAGCCAGGGATTGGCAAATATTTTTCTCCAGAAGGCGCGAGCCGAAGGTTTTGAGGGGACTGTTAAAAATTGGAATGCGGTTTTAAGCGTATTTAAAGATATCCAGCAAGAGGAGCTGGAAGAAGGTGATAAGCTTTATTCCGGCGGGAGTGACGCTAAAGATTGGCATAAAAACTTTCTTATCAAACCGGGCGATGTGATAAAGATTACTCAGGAGCAGCTTCAGAGAATTTATAAGGCGATGGGGTTTGAAAAACCGGAGGCTCCGCCGGCATCCAATGATGACCTGCCGGCAGATGAGAGTACTGAAACAGAAGAGCCTGCACCGGAGAATACTGTTTCCCGGTTTAGCGTAAACACTGTTGATGCAGAGGAAAAAGCCGAACAAGGTTTGCAGGCAATATTTAGTAAAGAACAGGCAACATACAGCGAGGTTAAGAAAGCTTTTGAGGCAATTCCTCCTGCCCTGACTGCCTATGTTGTAAATAATTACGACGGAATAACAGATCAAATTAAAGCACTTTCTCCGACTCCGCAGCAGACACTTGCTGCAGATAAGCTTTTAAACCAGCTGATACAGCGTGCGAAGGAGCTTGGTATAAATACAAAGGGTATGAATCCTTTGGGAGCCGATTTGGACACCAGACTTACAAATATTCAGAAACTTTCTGCCCAAATTATAGAGAAAGAAAATGATACAGGCACTATCCAGACAGTTTTTGATAAGGCTGCAGATTTTATTCAAAAATTCATATCTATGGAGCCAAAACCGGAAATTATTTTTCAAAAGAATGATTACAGCGGGAATAAAACAGCAGCGGTTAAGTTTGCGGATGGCGGATTTATTAATGTAGTATATGATTACCAAGGTAAAATCAGCAGTATAGCGGTTTCCTATGAGAGAAATGAAAGCGATATGGGAGATACGGCAGAAGTCTTGTATAAATCGGATGGTGCATATTATGCGAATAATAAACATAAGCTGCGTAATAAGATTACTGAAGGTTACGATTTTACCGTGTTACAGGAAACGTTAGGGCAGATTCTTGCGGCAGAAGAAGCCAGGCAGTCTTATGAGAAGTAATAAAAAACCCCTCCTGATTATCAGGAGGGGTTTTTTATTACTTCTCATTCCCCCACCATTTTACTTATTTTTTATGTATACATGTAAATATTTGTAAAACATATTAGAAAAATTTTGTTTTGTGGTTTTTAATAAAGACATAAAACCAATTAACAATATTTGGATATAAGGAGTGTGTAGAATTATGAATATTAAACCAATCAGAACAAGATTATTTGCAAAGATAAAACCGGCAGAAACTGTGAAACAAGCTGCTTCTGCCGTTAAGGCATCTGCTCAGCCGGCAGAGAAGTCAGTTAAAGAAGCACCTAAATTGAAAAAAATGATGCTAAGCCTTATGGCGCTGGGAGCGGCATTTAGTCTCAACTGCTGCCAGCAGTCACACAATAAAACGGCTGATACTCAAAATACGGATTTGGAGAATGTGATTCAGGCTGATACAACTGCTCAAGGGATTGATAAGTATTCAAACCCGCCTAAAGAAAAAACTTTTACCTATGAAGTTCAACAGGGAGATAAAGGTCTGTTTGATATTTTTCTCAAACAAGCCCAAAATTACGGATATATCGGTGAATTGACAGATTGGAAATCCGGTCTCGATGCTTTAAAAAATGTTCAGGCAGAAAAAAAATCAGAAGGTTCAAAACTCTATTCCGGCGGAGAAAAAACTGATAACTGGAGAAAAAACTTTGTTGTGAAACCGGGAGACAAAATAGAACTCTCTCAAACACAACAGGATAAGATCTACCTATCTATGGGTTTGCAAAAAGTTAAACCGGCAGAGAATAAAACTGTAAAAGAAAATAGTGAACTGGCTGCAAGTGTTATTGAATCTTCTTTTGCAGATAAATTAACCCAAAACCTCAAACAAGCATTTAGTGGTACAGGAATCCGCTATAAACAAGCGGAAAAGTTGATGAAATCAATTCCTTATGAATGGGCAGCGCATGTGGTATCAAGATATCCTAATATGGGAAAAGACATTAAAAGCTGGACTGTTACAGAAAGTCAGCCATTAGTTGCTACTCAGTTTTTGAAAAAATTAGTTAAAAGAGCCAACGAGCTGGGTATAGAAACTCAGGGAATGAAAAAATGGAATTTGGATTACGATACAAAATTAAATAATATCAAAACACTTTCTGCTCAAATTATTGAAAAAGAAAAGGAGACAGGAACAGGACCTGTTATGTTTAAAAAAGCGGCATCTCTGATTCAAAGATATTTTGCATCTGAATCAAAACCTGAAGTTAAATTCAGTAAGAATTCTTACAGCGGAAATAAAATTGCAGCTATTATGTTTGCTGACGGAGAATTTATTAATATTTCATATGATTATAAAAATAACATCAGAAGTGTAGCAGTTTCTTATAATAAAAACGAAGGTTCGTTTGGAGACGTAGCAGAAGTTTTATATCAGAAAGACGGAATATATGCTGTGAACAGCAGGCAAAAATACCGCAGAAAGATTGCAGAAGGTTATAATTTTGAAAAATTGCAGAACGCCTTAGAACCTGTACTGGCTCAAGAGGAAGCCCGCCAGATAGAAGAGGCAAAACAACAACTTGCTAAAAAATAAAAAAATCCTCCTGATTATCAGGAGGATTTTTTTGTTATTCAATAACTTTAATCCAGCCGTCAGGGGCTTCAATTCTGCCCATTTGAATTCCTGTCAGGGTATCATAAAGTTTTTTGGTTATTTCACCCATTTCATTCATTCCTGAAGGCAGGAGGATTTCTTTTCCGTGATCATAAATTCTTCCGACCGGAGATAGGACTGCTGCTGTACCGCAAAGTGCGCATTCTGCAAAGTCTTTTAGTTCTTCTACATGGACTTCTCTTTCTTCAGCTTTTAGCCCCAGATAATGTTCTGCAACGTACATTAAAGAACGTCTTGTTATGGATGGAAGAATTGTGCTTGATTTCGGTGTAATAACTTTCTTATCTTTGGTTATGAAAATAATATTTGCACCGCCTGTTTCTTCAAGCTTGGTTCTGGTAGCTGAGTCTAAATAGAAGTTTTCGTTAAAGCCTTCATTATGTGCTTGAACAATGGCATGTAAACTCATTGCATAGTTTAAACCGGCTTTAATATGTCCTGTCCCGTGAGGAGCAGCTCTGTCAAAGTCAGAAATTTTTACGGAAATAGGTTTCGCTCCGCCTTTGAAATACGGCCCTACAGGGGTGGCGAATATTCTGAACTGGTATTCCTGAGCCGGCTTAACACCAATAACATTGCTGCTTGCAAACATGTAAGGTCTCAGGTATAAGGAAGCACCGGTTCCGTATGGCGGAACGTATTCAGCGTTTGCCTTAACTACTTTTTCAACAGCTTCTACAAACTTATCTTCAGGGAATACAGGCATTTCAAGTCTTTCGCAAGAATCTGCCATTCTTTTTGCATTCAAATCAGGACGGAAACAAACTATATGTCCGTTAACGGTTCTGTATGCTTTTAACCCTTCAAAGCAGGTTTGTGCATACTGAAGCACTCCTGCGCTTTCATCAAGAGTAATAGTTGCATCTCCGGTAAGAGAGCCTGCATCCCATTTACCGTCTTTGTAATTTGATACAAAGCGGTAATCGGTTTTCATATAACTAAAACCCAAATTTGCCCAATCAATATCTTTTACCACGCTATTCATACAATTCTCCTTTTTGACTGGAAAATTATACCATCTTGCGGGAGTTTTTACAAATAAAAATAAAGTAAAGATTTATTAAAATGGAGTCAAATATTGGATTAGAAAAAACTTTATAAATACAAGAGGAATATTTAAGGAAAGAGAAATATGGCAGGAATTGGTGATCTAAAACAAGAACTTACAATGGCTACTTATCAAAATTTTGATGGCAGCAACAGAACGGTTGGTTTATACGGGATTAAAAAACCTGTAGGGGATTTTAGTTTTTCTGCCGGAATGGGGTATTCGACGGATTTTAAAGATGACCTGAATGCTTTATTTGAGGCGAAGGGCAGTTATAGTCCGGACGGACATAACAGCTTGCAGTTGAGAATAAGGAGCACACACGGTGCGATTAATACAACACAGTTTCGCTTTTCTCCGGGGATGAAAGAAACGTTTGAAACCGGAACAAGTATTTATATGAATCCGTACGCATCTGCAACGATAGATTACGGAAACGGAAAATGGAATTATGATGTCGGAGTTTTCGGCGGGGTTGAACAGGATTTGGGAAGCGGTATGAAGCTGGCTGCCGAGGTTCAGCGTTACGGACTACAAAATCCGGCTGACAACAGTCCGAAGAATTGGGGTGTAAATGTTGTATTTACCAAGACTTTTTAATAATTAAGCCGGGTTCTTGATTTTTTGGTATTTAGTTGATAAGATGGGTTGTGTCGTATAGACAAAGTCGTCACGGGCCTGTGGCACCCTGCCGACGAGAAGGTGACTAAATGTCACGTTCGAGGAGAGGTAGGAAGCGCACACTGAGCGAAGCGAGGTTAGCGCTACCGCAAGCCTAAGACAAGAACAACTGAATAAAAAAAGACGTCACGGGCCTGTGGCGCAGCGGTAGCGCAGAGGACTCATAATCCTTTGGTCGTGGGTTCGAATCCCTCCGGGCCCAAAAAACAGACGGGAAGTTATTCCCCGTCTGTTTTTTTGATGTCCGGAACGCGGATACGTATGTAGGTTGGGCATACTTGCCCAACAAAATATATTTTATGTTAATATCAAATTATGAATTATCGCAGAGTATTTGTTCCAAACGGATATGTCCATATTATAATAACATCTTATGAAAGAAAACCTGTATTTATTGATAATATTGAAATATTAAGAACTGCATTTAGAAATGTTCAAAAACTGTATAAATTTGAAATTATTGCAATTTGTATTATGCCTGATCACATTCATTTAGTTTTACATCCTGAAAATATAAATAATTATCCTAAAATAATATCTTCCGTAAAACATTACTTTTCAAGAAATGTTGGGCAGGTATGCCCAACCGACGATTTGAAAATCGGATATAAAAATAAACGAGAAAGAGGTATTTTTCAAAGACGTTATTGGGAACATACAATTAAAAATGAAAAAGAATTAAACAATCAAATTAATTACATTCATTACAATCCTGTAAAACATGGTCTTGTAAATAAAGTAAAAGACTGGCCGTATTCTTCTTTTCACAAATTTGTAAAACTTGGTTTATATGATAATGACTGGGGCAGCGAAAAGGACATTGGAAATATTAAAGATTTAGATTTTGAATAGTCTTTATCTTTGTTATTTTTAATCAAACCAACAGTTACTGAACATCCGGAAAGCGGATGAGAACCCCAATAAGGCGGAGCCTTATTTAAAAGGTTCGAGCGCAAGGGAGTGTTTTCCTGTTCTTTTGATGGGGAAAATGCAATTTATGTTAAACCAAGAAAGTTAAACATAAATTCTGCCAGAGCTTCACCGCCTCCACTACTGTCGTCATTATCGTAAAATTCTTGGGATGCTTGCCTTGGCGGCATTGGTTTTAATTTTAGTTCTTTTTGTATTCTTTCTTTTGCAATTTTTGGTGTTTCACTTTCGTCAATAATTTTCGTTATTGTTTTTATGTCATATCCTAACGATTTTTCTTTAGGTAAAGTGGATTCTGATTCATTTAAGGATCTAATCAAGATTTGCTTCAAATTTTTCCCCCAAGAATTATCATTAACTTTGTCTGCAATTTCAATTCCGGTAATTCCCATTTCGGCCTTGAACCAAGCGGTTTGGGAATGCAAACCATTTATGTAGTTGTTTTTAGCACAAAATTTTTTCCAAGTTTTTGGAAATATTCCAAATTTTTCCGAGAACTTTTCATATAAGCTGAGCCATTTCATTTCTTCTGAAAAAATTTCTTTATGCTCATTTATAACTTTTTCTCCGTCAATTATATCAGTAAAAAATTCAATGGTCGAATTTAATCGTTCTTCTAACATTTTTTTGTGTTTATCGCTTCCTCCTGATTTATGTATTTGCATAAAAGATTCTCTAACCTCTATTTCGGGTTTAGAAGTTAATAACTTTATTTCGCTCTCACTTGCACCTAAAAATCTTCTTAATGCGTCATTGTAAGTTGTATAACCCATTTTTTGAATAACAGTACTTACAGTTTCATTCATATGCCTATTAGAAGTTTCTACAAGTTTAATTCCGTCAAAAGCATCTGAAACTAACAATTCGCCGGGGTTGATCTTAGGATTATATTTGACAATAACGCTTCCCTTTGGCAGCTTAACTACATCCCGGAAAAAGAAGTCGTCTTGGAATCCGCCTATAACTTTTGATTTTGGCGTACCTTGAACAGTTTCTTTGAAAGGAGCAATTATTGCATAATCCATTGTATTCCAGCCATTTCCAAGCATGTGCTCTGTTACGGGCTTATTCAAAGCAAAATGTATTGTTGTTCTTGCGCATCCTATACCTTCACTTGCTCGTGTTGCTAAATTTATTGATAATATCTGCCCATTTTGGGGATAATAATTTGTCATATGAACGAGTGCCAGACTGTCGGGATTAACCTTTGTCATAGAAAATTCGGGCTTCGGCTTAGCCCAGCTAAATAAAGTAGTATCAGCCTTTATTAATTTTTTTGTTGTTTGAATGACGTCGCTTTCAAGCTTAGGAATATATTTTAGTTCGCAAGTATTAACTTTTACAGGCTTCATCGCAAGCAAACTTTTGCTGCCGTTTGTTCTTGTCCAGGCAATAATTTCTTTGCTGATAGTTGTTCCGACTTTTTCTAATCCCATAAAAAATTCAAAAATCCCCTGTTATTTATATAAAGTATTTTTCTTTACAAAAATTGCCTGATTATTACAAAATAAATTCCCCGCTTGAGAAAAGCTGGGAATAAAAATACTCAAACTTTCTTTTAAAAATATCTTTAAAGCTAACAAATATAGCTTTCCGTCTGTTTTTTTGATGTCCGGAAAGCAAAGCCTTGTCGGGCTATTTTATTTGCATCAATTTTTTAAGTGCTTGTTCAATATAATTTTTAGGAGAGTTTTTTTCAATAACTTCTCCATTTTTAATAAACGGTATTGTTTTAGATGAGTTTTCTATTAAATTGGAAATTTTATAATTTTTAGTAACAGTGTAACCTTTTAAGTCAGGGTTCATTTTGTTTGCTTGTAAATCTCCAACGGTAAACTTAATCATATCAGTATCATTTCCGATTTTTTTACCGATAGATTCAAGATATGCCCTATCTTCTTTGTTAAGCATACTTTCAGATGCTTCAATTGTTGTTTGCGCTTTGAATGATAATGGATTTGCCATGCTGATTCTGGATACGTTCATAAAAAAACTCCTTGTACTTATACACAATTATAATGTAGCTTAAAAATAAATTCTGTAAAAGGTTAGTTTAAATTAATTTTACAAAATGTAATTACTTAATTTGTATTTGATTTTTTATAGCTACTATTTCTTCTTTCGGTATTTTTATTGAGATAGAAAGGAGAAAAACATATGAACATTGTTGAACCTATTAAAAGTACGGAAACATTGAGAGAGATTGAATCTTATCTGGGGAGAGGCAGAAAGAAACGCCACAAAAGGGATCTGTTACTTTTTGTTATGGGAACAAATACCGGCTTAAGGGTTTCTGATATTCTTGCGCTTGATGTGCAGGATGTAAAAGACAAGAGCTTTGTCGAAATTATTGAGAAAAAGACCGGAAAGTATAAGAAATTTCCGCTTAATCAAAAAATCCGCAAATTACTCAGCGAATATATTGACGAAGACGATGAAGACGACGATCCGTTATTTATCACAATTTATAATAACAGATTGGAAAGGACTTCTGCATATAGAATAATAAATGCAGCGTGCCGGAAGGCAGGCATAAAGGATAATATCGGCACGCATACGTTAAGAAAAACTTTTGGATACCATCATTACAAAAAATTTAAGGATATAGCACTTCTTCAAAAAATATTTAATCACTATTCTCCCTGCGTAACTTTACGATATATAGGAATTGATCAGGAAGAAATTAATCAGAGTTATATAAATTTTGTCCTCTGATTATAGTCCGCCGCTGAGCCTTGAAAGAGGCTCTTTAGCTTCCGGCGGAAGATAGTATTTATTAGGGTTACCCCAAGGACCGCTTTCTTCTTTTTTAAATCCTAATTTTTCATAAAAAGGCATTGATTCATTTTTAGAAATAAGTTTGATATTTCCGCAGCATCTTGTTTCATCGCTTCTTCTCTGAGCGATTTGTAAAAGACGGGTTCCTATGTCTTTATATTCTTCCAGTCCCTCGATATGGAAAGGAGTTCCTTTTTTTGAATAGTTTCTCAGGTATTGAACGAAAACGTGGCTTGGATCTTCAGGAAATTCAAGTCTGTCATAATCCTGTGGAGCTTTTTTAATCCTTAATTCAATTTCTCCGATAATACCGCCGCGATCTGTTCTTAATTGATAAGTTTCGTCACCGGATACACCAAGGAGTTTCATTACGTTAAGATATGCTTCTTCACCGTTTTTCTTTGCAACTTTTACCTTGCCTATAATACCTTCAGGCATAGAGCCTATATTACAGTGGGTAATGGTTTTTGGGATTCCTTTGAATGCCGGCTGCGAAACAGCTCTGGCTGTAAAGCCTGTATTGTATCTTATTAAATTATTATTTTGAACCTTCATACTATACTTAAAACAGGAGTAAAAAAAATATTGCGTTTTTTGTAACAAATTGTAAATTGTGATAAAATTAAGTCATTAGAATATGGAGGTGAATTATGATTAACGAAAAATTGCAGGCTGCTTTTAATGATCAGATTAATAAGGAATTTTTCTCAGAGTATCTCTATCTTGCAATGAAAGTATATTTTCAGGAACAAAACCTTCAAGGATTTGTAAACTGGTTTGATGTTCAGGTTCAGGAAGAACATGCTCACGCAATGGGTATGTTTAATTACCTGAATGAAAGGGGCGGAAAAATTGAGCTTCAGGCTATTGATAAACCTGTTGTTGAGGGCAATTGTCCGCTAACTATTTTTGAACACGTTTTAAGACACGAAGAATACGTCACATCAAGAATTAATGCATTAATGGATGTGGCGGAAGAAGTGAAAGACCGTGCGGCTATGCAGTTCTTAAACTGGTATCTTAAGGAACAAGTTGAAGAAGAAGCAACAGTGAGCGGAGTTTTAGCGACATTAAAACTGATCGGAGATGATAAAAAAGCTTTATTGATGCTTGATAAGGATCTGGCAGCAAGAACTTTTGTTGCACCGGTAATCGGTTAGGAATTTTTGAACTAACGAGGGGCGGCGGGAGAATCCCGCCGCCCCTCGTTTTCTATACTCTTGCACTTAGTTCAAAGTGATTTTTGTTGTACCTTATGAGCCCTTCTTTTTGGAGTTTTGAGAGTTCAAAACTCATTGCTGAGCGGTCAATATTTAAGTAGTCTGCTAAATCCTGACGGTTAAACGGAATCTCAAAGGAGTGGGATTTGCGTTTTCTTGCTTCGTTTGACAGATAAGTTAAAAGCTTATCTCTTATTGATTTTTGGGATACATTTTCAATTTTTTGAATAAGTTCAATATTTTCTTTAGAGAGAATATCAAACAGGTTATTAATAAGAACTTTATGTCTTGTGCAAGCATTTTGGCACATTGATGTGCATTTTTCGTAATTGAGTACAAGGACTTTTGTGTCTGTTGCGGCAACCGCATCAATATTGGATTCCATATTTTTGGAAGCTACAAAAGCCAGTGCGATATTATCATTTACGGAAAGCTGGGTAATTATTATCCTTCTTCCCCAGTAAGAATCTTTTTCAATATTTACCGTTCCTTCGAGAATCATGTAAATATTAGTTATTCTGTCGCCCTGTCTTATTATCATTTCACCGTTATCAAAACTTCTGACTCTGGCATTAAAACATTCTAAAAGCCCTTTGAGTTCATCATCACTCATGCCGTAAAATACCGGTGAGTTCTTAATTTGACTGTAATATTTTTCCATACCTTTATAAATCCCTTAAAAATATTTTTCACTTTGTTGTATAAACAACAGAAATGTTGTTAAACATAGTCTATAATAAACATGTAAAAAGTTAAATACTAAAGGAGATATACATTATGACTACAACTCAGCAAGAAGAAAATTTAATCAATTTATTAGACGGATATGTAGAAAAGGGTGGTCACCATCTTAATGTAAACGTGTTTAACAGAGATACATTACTGGATGCGCAGAAACACCCTGAAAAATATCCTCAATTAACAGTGAGGGTTTCCGGATATGCTGTAAACTTTATCAAATTAACAAAAGAACAGCAGGACGATGTAATTTCAAGAACATTCCACGGTGCGATATAAAATGAGCGAAATAAGGGCGGTATATTTACCGCCCATTTTTATTATTGCAGCTGTTTTTTCTTTTCTTTAAATTCTTTATGCTTGTCAATCATACACTGAAGTTCATCGGGTTTGACCGTGTCAGGAGCCAGAGCTTTCTTTTCAAGGCCTTTTTTAAGCAGCTCTACTTCTTGATTTTTTAAGCTGTCAGCGGCTTTTACAATGTCGCGTTTATGATGAAGCGAAATAATTCTTATAGTGTTTTCTGTCGGAGAACCAAGTTCGTTTTGGGCTGCTTGGATTTTATAGCTTACCCAATCGTCAGGCAATTTGTCGAGGGTGGTGTAATTTTGTTCTGTACCTAAACGCTTATTAATTTCGGATGTGAGGATTTTGGTGACGTATTCTTTCTGACTTTTAAACCTGCAAGGAATAATAATATTTTCTCCGATAACTTCTTCAGGATCGCGTTTTTCGTATTTTTTGAAGAGTTCTGCGGCTATGTTTAAATGTCCGAGTTCAAAATCCAGAAACATTTCCCAGGTTTTTTTAATCTTTTCGTCGCATTCGTCTTCAAGACATGTGTAGTAGTTACAAACTTCTGTGAACTCGTGTACTAAGAGTTTTTCATAGAGACTTTCGGTCGGATCAATAAGTGATTCGTACATTGTTACGTGTTCTTCTTCAACATCTTTGATTTCGGCGTAAGTTTCTCGTAAAACGCGGTTTCCGTAAGTAAATCCGTGTTCGGCGTAGTAGTTATGTGTTTGCTGTTCTCCGGAAACAAGGGTCAGAATATTAACTTTTGTTTGAGGGGAAGCGGTTTGCTTATCATAATGTTTTCTGCGTCTCAGGGCGTTGCAATTGTGATGATTTTGGGTCGGGCGCCCGAGGATTACATCTGTTTGCCCCTGTACTATAGCGTTTGGTTTAATTCCTTCCATCATATACGCCCACTGGCTGTATCGGTAAAGATGGTCAAAGTCTTCTAAGAGCCCGAAGTCGAAAGTTTCTTTAACATATTCATCGGGTTCATTTTGTGCAAGCCAGGCTGTTAAATCTACTGCAACTTGTTCATAGCCGAGAGTGGTTTCAAGGACTGACTGGTCAGAAGGTGCCATCCAGTTAACTGCGGCTTGCTGCTGGTCTTCTATTCTGCAAACCTGAGCAACGAGGTTTGCGTCCTCTCTATCAGGGCAAAGTCTGGTAAAAGCGTGATGGAAGTTCCATGCTTCTACTTCTATACCGTTCATAAGAATTTGTCTGGTTCTTGTATAGCAGTCTACTTCGGTTTTATTGTAGGGTTTACCGGCTATTTTATGCCAGGTTCTTAATTGTTTTTCTAAGGGAAGTCCCTTTTCCTTTAAAGCGTTAAAACTCATAAATTTACCTTTCTTTTTAGCTACCAGTGGAATCGTAAATCAAAAGACCGGATTTATTATTCCCGAAAAGAGGTATCTTTAAATTTAATATTTTTGTTTTAAAATTATAGGAAAGAGATATATGCCGACGTGGTGGAATGGTAGACACGTGCGTTTCAGGTGCGTATGAAGAAATTCGTGGGGGTTCAAGTCCCCCCGTCGGCAAATAAAAAGAGGGCAAACGCCCTCTTTTTATTTGCCTGGGACGCAGAACCCCAAGCCGGAGGCTTTAGAGGGTTCAAGCGGATTTCCGTACGGACGACACGAGCAAAGCGAGTTAGTCCGGATAGCGAGCAGATTGAGCGTACTGAGCCGTAAGGCTCAAAAGCGAAATTCTGTGAGCGTGGAGGAAATTCAAGAGAGTCCCCCCGTCGGCAAATAAAAAGAGGGCAAACGCCCTCTTTTTATTTGCCTGGGACGCAGAACCCTAATGCGAAACATTTTTCAGGGTTCAGCGACCTGTGGTTTTAAAGGCTATCGGATATATGTTCTATATAATGTAATATTTCTTTACAATATATATCATTTATTTTTGCTTCTTACTATAATGGGAAAAATTTAACCAATATATCACGAAGGAATAAGGAGGTATATGATGAAAATATTTAATGTGAACGGTTATGTTTCAGACAACACAACCGCTTTTAAAGGTTACAAAAGGTATTTGGATAGAAACTATGCCGGAGATATTGTCCTGCAGGATCATAAGCCAAGTCAGCTTGATATCACTCAAGATCAGAGCGAAATGCTTCTAAAAAAAGCTTATCCCAATTCAACAGTAGAAAGAACTCTTGATTCATTTCATTCAAAACCTACGGGCGTTGTATATTATGCAGATCCGTTAGAAGGTATTAGTGATAAACTTCGTGAACAGGTTGATTATGTAGTTTATGATAATGAACCAAAATATCCTAAGGTAAATGGGGAAGTCAGCGAGAATTATTTTGGGAAACAACGGGTCGATTACGGTGAAAAATTTGCTGATATAAGAGATTATTATTATAGATTAGAAATGGTTGATACAAAAGAAGCAGAAAAATATAAGAGAAACATTCTTGCAGGGATTGATACGGAGAATTCAAAAGAAAAGCTGGATTATTATAATGACAGGATTGCTAAATCGAAGTATCAGCAATGGCAAGCAGCTGAATGCATTAATCTATATAAAAAAGGAAATGGTTTAAGATCTCAAAAAGAAGGTCTTGAAGACAGCATTCAGTATATACAAAATGAAATTAAAATGAATGAAGAAGAACTTCCGAAGCGAAAAGCCATGCTCAAAGAAACTTCTGAAAAAATTACAAAAGAACAAGCAATATACGATTTGCTGGAAGCAAAAGATAAATTCTACCGTAAATCTATTACTGCAAATAAAAAACTTATAGAACAAAATTCTGCACAGGCAAATAATTACTGGTCTGAAATCTCTGCTATTGAATCAATATTAGTTAATTTATCACGTGAAGGAGTGAGTAAAAATACTCTTATCTGGAGTTTAAAAGCTAAAGCTCAAGAATGCAAAGAATTTATTGCGACATTCCCGAGAAGAATAGCAAATATGAAGAAGCAGATTAAAGCTAACGAAGTTCAAATTGAACAGGTAAAAGCTAATCTTATTCCTGTGTTTGATGAACTTAAAAACTTTTATGCTAAACAGAAAATTTTACACTAATTATTAGGAGAAAGATGATGAAAATTAATGCTATAAATAATCAACAAACATTTAAAGGTCTGTTTGTAGACCATTCAAAAGAAAATGGCGGCAATTGGAAAATGGAATACCGTCCATACAGCTGGGAGCTGGAAGAAGGTAAGCCTGTTATGCAGAATAAAAAGCAAATCAACTACCAAGCTGCAAAGCTGCCTAATAATGAAGAACGTTTCTTTATTAATTCAAACAAGGTAGAAGTATCTCAAGATATTTTTGGTACTACTTCGTATTACAAATGTCCTCCGGAAAGAAATAATGGTGAAATGCGTTCAAGAATTGATGTAGGTTTACCGATGAACAGAGAAGATTCTTTAAACGTATATCTTCAAAAAATGGAAAAGTTTAATCAAGATAAGCGTAATATGTTGACCAAAGAATTAAAAAGTCCTGTCGATTTTGTGCCTGTGAAAATAGCTTACGAGAATGAATTTAAGGATGCGCTTTCACAATACAATAATGACAGAGGGTTCTTTGGAGGTGCAAAAACCGAAAATGTCAGCAATATGATTGAGAAAACAAAACTTTTATATGACAGAGCTCAGGAACTATATAAGAATGCAATGAAGTATATTAATGTCAATGAATCTATACCGCAGACAGAGACAGAAATATCCAAAATAAAAGAAGAACTTTCTCTTATTGAAAAAGCTAAAAAAGAGCATAATTACATAGATATAAGCAACAGAGGCTGGGAAGATGCAGATCGTCCGCTGATTAATTATCTTGATGAAATAGCATCTTCAGGAAGACCGGTGAAAGAGTACAACAAACTTATTGTTTTACCTGGCTGTACCCGTTGGATGAAAGATATATTCAATGTTTTACATGAATATGCAGGCAGTTCAATGAAGATAAATTTTGATGCCGGTTTATCACAAGAAGCTAAGACAAGAACTATGGAACTTGTTAGATTCCTTATTAAAGAAGGCAGTAAAAAAAGTTATAAAATATAGGCCTTATACAATTTCTTTACCCACAATCGGTGCGATTTGCTTAATTTGTTTATAAAGCAAATCGTACTGCCAAGGGTAAAGTGATTGTGCTCCGTCACACATGGCACAATCCGGGCAATGATGTACTTCTATAATTAAACCGTCGCAGCCTGCAGCTATAGCGGCACGGGACATCGGTTCTACTTTATCTCTTAGCCCTGTTCCGTGAGAAGGGTCTACAATAATCGGCAGGTGGCTTAATTTTTTAATAACCGGAATCGCAGATAAATCAAGGGTATTCCTTGTATAGCTTTCAAAGGTTCTTATACCTCTTTCGCAGAGAATAACCTGACCGTTGCCGCCTGCCATAATATATTCGGCAGACATAAGCCATTCTTCAAATGTTGCTGCTAATCCTCTTTTTAATATTATTGGTTTATGAATTTTCCCGACTTCTTTTAACAGATTAAAGTTCTGCATATTTCTTGCGCCGATTTGAAGAATATCAACATATTTCATAAACAAATCAAGTTGAGAAATATCCATTATTTCAGAAGTTACGGCCATTGAATGATTGTCTGCTACACTTCTTAAAATCTTTAGACCTTCTTCTCCTAATCCCTGAAAAGCATAAGGGCTTGTTCTTGGCTTGAATGCTCCGCCTCTTAGGATTTTTACATTGGATTCAGAAAGTTCCTGAGCGGTTTCGTCCAGCTGGTCGTAGCTTTCTACTGCGCAGGGTCCTGCAATTAAACCTGTGTATTTATCCCCGAATTTAACTCCGTTAACTTCCACGATGGTATCTTCATGCTGAAATGCTCTGGCTGTAAGTTTGTAGCTGGTAGATATTCTTAGAACTTCATATACACCGGGTAAAAGTTCAATATCACGTTTATCGATTTGTTTATTTCCTACTGCAGCGATAACACACTTTTCTTCACCTCTGCATAAGCGGGGTTCAAATCCTTTGGATTCAACAAACAGGATAACTCTGTTAATATCTTTTTCTGTTGCATTGCTATTCATTACAACGAGCATAAGTGAAATACCTCCAATCGTTGTTAATATTATACATAAAATAATAATTATGATATACTAAAAAAAGTATGACTATATTTGACGAAAACTTAATACTTGAAACAATTAACATGATAAAGTTACACAACTTTGATATAAGGACTGTAACTTTAACTTTAAGTTTGCGCGATTGTATGTCTGAAAATGTTGATATTGTGTGTGACAAAATTCGCAAAAAACTTGATAAATATGCAAAAAATCTTGTTAAGTATGCAGATGATATAGAAAACGATTACTCAATTCCGATTGTTAATAAAAGAATTGCGGTAACACCGATTTCAATTATAGGTGAGTCCTGCACTCATAAAGATTATATTAAAATTGCTCAAACCCTTGATAATTCTGCACGGGATTTGGGCATAGATTTTATAGGCGGATTTTCAGCTCTGGTAGAAAAGGGTTGTACACAGGGCGACTTAGGGCTTATTGAATCTATTCCGGAGGCTCTGGCTGCTACAGAACGCCTCTGCTCTTCGGTTAATGTTGCCAGTTCAAAAGCCGGAATTAATATGGATGCTGTTTTGAAAATGGCAGGTATTATAAAAAAATCAGCAGAAATGACCGCAGATAAAGACGGACTCGGGGCTGCAAAACTTGTGGTATTTTGTAATTCCGTAAGTGATAATCCGTTTATGGCAGGAGCATACTGCGGTTATGGCGAGCCGGAATGTGCACTTAATATCGGTGTTTCAGGTCCCGGTGTGGTCAGGGCTGCTATAGCGGATTTACATAAAGATGCCGATATGGGGCTTTTAGCGAATAAAATTAAACAGACGGCATATAAAATTACTACAACCGGAGAGCTGGTCGGAAGAAAACTGGCTGATAAATTAAATATACCGTTTGGGGTTATAGATTTATCTCTTGCACCGACGCCGGCTATTGGAGACAGCGTTGCACAGATATTTCAGGCAATGGGGCTTGAACACGCAGGTGCTCACGGTACAACCGCTGCTTTGGCAATGTTGAACGATGCGGTGAAAAAAGGCGGAATTATGGCAAGTTCATACGTGGGCGGACTCTCAGGTGCGTTTATTCCGGTTTCGGAAGATGCCGGAATGATTGAGGCTGCAAGTAAAGGCCATCTTACTTTTGATAAACTTGAAGCAATGACCTGTGTTTGTTCTGTCGGGCTTGATATGATAGCAATACCGGGGGATACCCCTGCGACAACGATTGCCGGCATGATAGCGGATGAGATGGCGATCGGGATGATAAATAAAAAGACTACGGCAGTAAGACTTATACCGGCACCTAATAAAAATGTCGGTGATACTGTAGTTTTCGGCGGACTTCTGGGTGAAGCCCCGATAATGAAAGTTAACAAACTTTCATCAGCGGATTTTGTAAACAGGGGCGGGCATATTCCTGCTCCGATACACAGTTTAAATAATTAAGGATAAAGAAATGGCAACTTTTAAAGATATGGAAGACAGCTTAAAGAGCTTTATAATTCAGGAACAGTCTGATGCGCACAATGTTAAGAGTGTTAACACCGCAAAGTATAATAATATTAAACTCTGGATGGATCCTGCAAAGTACATAGAGCCGCATTTTGTTATAAGGATTTCTATATCAGAAGCTGTTTTTTCTTTAAGTGATTGTTCAAAAGTAAATGGCGGTTTGGGGTATGAAGAACGCTTTATTCAAAAATGGTTCGGCAGATTCGGAGTTAAAGAAAAATTACAGGAATTATGGAGTTCTGCAGAAAAAAATAAAGAAGATAAGTAAAGAGTAAAAGTTTGGGGAGCAGATGGAATATAAAGACTTAGCAGTAAATCCGGTTTGCGTAGTGTTGCAGCTTATCGGAGGCAAGTGGAAAATTCTGATAGTAAAAGAACTTCTCAAGAAAGAGATGAGATTTGTTGAGCTGAAAAAAAATCTCGGATGTACGGCAAAAGTTCTTACGGCTGCTTTAAAGGAAATGGAGGAAGACGGTCTTATTGTACGTGAAGAGTATGATGTGCTTCCGCCAAAAGTAGAGTATTATTTAACTGATATCGGTTTAACGTTGAGACCTGTCATTGAATCTATGCAAAAATGGGGCAAAGATTATAAAAAATTACGCAAACTAATGGAAAGAATGAAATAAAGGAGAGTTTTATGGGTATAAAATACTTGGGACACAGCTGTTTCGAAATCGAAACAAAGGGTAAGAAGATTTTAATTGATCCGTTTTTAGGGGCTAATCCTGATTATCAACCGGAAGGTATATACGATATTTTTGTAACTCATGCACACAGCGATCATTTGGGCAAAGCAATTGAAATTTCAAAAGAAACGGGTGCACCTATTACGGCAGTTTTTGAGTTGGCTAACTATTGTGCGCAAAAAGGGGCGAAAGTAAACGGAATCAATCTCGGCGGCTGGGTTAATTACAGCTGGGGAAAAGTCGCAGCAGTGCCGGCTTTCCATTCCAGTTCTACTCCTGAAGGCATGTATGGCGGTTGTCCTTGCGGATATGTTTTTGAAATAGAGGGGCAGATAATTTATCATGCAGGAGATACCTGTTTAAATAGTGAGATGAAAACAATAGGCGAATTCTATCAGCCTGATATGGCAATGCTTCCGATAGGTGGTTTTTATACCATGGATATTGAACAGGCTGTCAAAGCTGCTGAATGGCTCGGGGTTACAGGTATAATACCTATGCATTACAATACTTTTGATGCAATCAGTGTTGATATTTCTGAATTTGAACGTCAGGTAAGAGAGATAGGAAAACTCCCTATTGTATTAAAAATTAATCAGGAAATTGGCAAGTAGTAGTTATTAAAACCTCAGGCAGGAAGAATAGTGATTTCCGCCTCTGGTGGTGAGAATCGGCTCTTCTGTGTCGCACAAACCTGTTTCACAAAATTCGCAGCGCGGGTGAAATTTGCAGCCGGTAATTTTTTCCTGAATACTCGGCGGGGCGCCGTGAATTGTTTTTAGCTTTTGCGCCGGATTATTTCCCGGAAGTGAGTTTAAAAGTGCTGTTGAATACGGGTGTTTAGGGTTTTTGAAAAATTCTCTTGAGTCGGCCTGTTCAACTATATGGCCCGAATACATGACGGAAACAGTGTCTGCGTAATTGCTGACAAGTGCCAGATCGTGCGAAATTAATAAAACAGTTAAACCGAGTTCGTTCCTGATATCAATAATTAAATCCATAATTTGTTTTTGGATAGTAACATCAAGCGCGGTAGTCGGTTCATCCGCGATAATAAGTTCCGGTTTGCAGGCAAGAGCCATTGCAATAATTATTCTTTGTTTCATTCCGCCCGAAAATTCATGGGGATAAAACTCCAGTTTTTTATCCGCATCAGGAATTTTCACCAGATCCATTACCTCTCTGACTTTTCTCATTCCCTGTCTTTTTGAAACTCCGGTGTGGGTTCTTACTGATTCCAGAAGCTGGTTGCCTATGGTATAAAGAGGGTTTAGAGAAGTCATCGGGTCTTGAGGTATGAGAGCAATTTTGTTTCCGCGGAGTTTTCTCATTTGAGATTCTTTATATTCAAGTAAATTTCCGCCGCCAAAAATTATTTCCCCGCTTTCAATATAAGCAGTTTTAGGCAAGAGTCTCATAACAGACATTGCAGTCATTGTTTTTCCGCAGCCGGATTCGCCGACAAGAGCATGTACTAATCCTTTTTTCAGTTCAAGGTTAATATCATATAATGCCTGATAAACGTTTTCTTCACCTTTGAAAAAAAGATTAAGGTTTTTTATCTCTAAAATTTTTTCCATAAAATTATTTTACCGCCGGTTGTTAAAATTTTGAATCCGCAGGTTAGATTAGACTTTCTATAGCTTTTTTGTAATTATTGCTTTTATAGATATAGCTGCCTGCTACGAGTGAATTTGCTCCTAAAGACTTGCAAATCTTGCTTGTAATATTATTTATTCCGCCGTCAACCTGAATAATAAGGCTTTCCGGAGCTTTTTCCCTGATTGAAGGAATTTTCATAGCGCAATCATGCATAAATTCCTGTCCGCCGAATCCCGGTTCTACGGTCATTACAAGTACGAGATCAACGCTGTTCAAAAAAGGGAAAATCTCTTCGCTTTTTGTATTTGGTTTAATAGAAATTCCGGCTTTTTTACCGAAACTCTTTATCAGTGAAATAACTTTTTCCGGCTCTTCAGAGGCTTCATAATGAAATGTAATTAAATCAGCTCCGGCTTCGGCGAAGGTTTTAACATATTTTTCCGGATTTTCTATCATTAAATGAACATCAAGAAACATATCAGTCTTTTTTCTGATAGATTTTACAACCGGCACCCCTATTGAAATATTTGGTACAAAGTGTCCATCCATGACATCTATATGAATCCATTGTGCACCCGCTTCTTTAACTGAAGCGATTTCGTGTTCAAGGTTCATAAAATCAGCGGAAAGTATTGACGGTGAAATTATTATTTTATTCATTCTTATATTTTATCATAAAAAGGGTTGGCTTGTGATTTTGTGAAAATTAGTGTATAATCATATATAGAGAGGTTATTAAGATGTTAAATCCGGAAGAATCGATAGCAGAATTACAAAAATATTTTAAAAAACTAAGTCGAATAATTAATGAAGAATCCTCCTTTGGTCTTTTTGGCGGCAGAAGTGTAAATAAAGCCAGAGTAGATGATATTATTTGCTGTATTGAAGGTTCTTTTCCGGAAGAGTATAAACTTTATATTGACAGATACGGGCTTGCCAGCAGGGTGAAAAGCTACAGATATTTTCAGCAGCTTCAATCAGCTATTAAGAATAAAAATTTTTGGAACGGAAATTCATATTCTGTAAATATGGATGACGCCAATCAGCTGATAAAATCTATTCAGGCAGCTTTACCGGGCGATATTCGTTTTATTTACAGCAGTGAATCAGGCATGGTCTAGGATTGACTTTTTGAAATTATTTGTTGTACAATTCTGTTAACTATCATATTAAGTTACGGAGTGTAAAATGAATTCACAGCAAGATGTTATATACGGTTTAATGAATGAACTGGAAGAGGCTTTAGATAAAGGGTTTCCATTATTAGGTTATTGCTTTACCGTTGTAAAAAAAGATACCGTAACTAATATTTTAGATAAGTTATATGCGGCTCTTCCCGATGAAATCAAGGAAGCAAGAGCTCTTTTGAGAAGAAAAGATGAACTTCAATATGAAGCGCAGCAGAGAGCTGAAAAAATTGTTGCTGATGCTCAAGCGGAAGCAAACAGATTATTAAGTGAGTCAGATCTTTTAAGAGCTGTTCAAAGAGAAGCTGAAAAAATTAAAGAACAAGTTATAACTGATTGTGAAGATATTAAGCGTAAAGCTCTTGAAGAAGCTGATACTATGAGAAATCAGGCTATTGATGAGTCATTGAGAATAAAAGACGGAGCCTCTGTTTATGCAGAGCAGGTTCTTGTAAATCTTGAACAAAACCTTAATCAGCTTCAAGAAATTGTTAAGAACGGTCAAGTTCAGCTGGAAAGAAGAAGGGCAGAATCAGACGGTCAAATCCCGGGAAATTATACTAACCAGAGACCGGAATTTGCACAAGATTTTAAAATGAATTAAAACAAGAAGAGCCTGAGGGCTCTTTTTTAATATATCCGCTGTCAGGGTAATTTACATCTAGAATGAATAATCTTAACCTGTAGTATGAGAAAATTTTGGTTTTTCATATTTGTACTTGTGATTATTCCGGTATTTGCATATGAAGTTTATACTCCAAACGATTATGATTACAGATCAAGCGGGGATAAACTATTATTTGTTATAGATTTTTCTAACAGTATGGGTGAATATCTTCAGCATGAAACTAAGGTCAATCTGGTTAAGGATATGATGGGTACGATTCTTCCTCAAATCGAGCCTTCTACAAAGACCGGTGTCAGAGTTTACGGGCATACTTGCAATATTCTTGCTTATAATGCCTGCAGAAGTTCAGAGCTGCTTGTTCCTCTGGAGATGAATAATTCTTCAAGAATTCTTTCCGCTATTTCAAAACTCAGACCAAGAGGGATGACACCGATAACCTATTCTTTAAAACAAGCGGTCAAGAAGGATTTGGAAGGAAAAGACGGAATAAAACATATAATTTTGTTAACTGACGGCGGTGAAAACTGTGACGAAAGTCCGTGTGATTATTCTATCGAGCTTGTAAAAACAAGAAAAGATATAAAAATAGACGTTATAGCGTTTAATGTTCATGATTCCGATGATTTGGCGCAGCTGCAATGTACAGCTGACGTAACGGGCGGGCATTTTATGGAAGCTGATACAAAAGCTCAGCTCTTTAGATCGATGGAAGAACTTATACTTCCTCACAAGAGCGTGGAAGCAGAAATTTACGACGGTGCAAATTAAAAATTCTTTTCTTCTTCTTGTTTGTGTTAGAATTAAGGAAATTGAAGTTGATGAGGTTTATTAATATGGAAGATTTAAGAGAAAAATATGAAGTCGTAATAGGTTTGGAAGTTCATGCGCAGCTTAAAACAAAGTCAAAAATCTTTGCGCCGGATAGTACTGAATTCGGTAACGAACAAAACTCCCAGATTAGTCCGATTACTCTTGGTATGCCGGGAGTTCTCCCAGTTTTAAATAAAGAGTGCGTTAATATGGGAATCCTCTTAGGGCTTGCATTAAATTGTGAAATCCCTTCAAGATGTAAATTTGACAGAAAACAATATTTTTATCCGGATCTTCCTAAAGGATATCAGATTTCACAATATGATGAGCCGATTTGTGTAAACGGTTATATTAATGTTAAGGGCAAAAGAATCGGAATAACAAGAGCTCACCTGGAAGAGGACGCAGGTAAGCTTGTTCACGTAGGTGCTGCCGGTATTAATGGGGCTACATACTCTCTGGTTGACCTTAACAGAGCAGGAACTCCGCTTCTTGAAATAGTTTCAGAACCTGATATGCGTTCAAGCGAAGAAGCCAGAAACTATATGGAAGAATTAAGAAATATTGTAAGATACTTAGGTGTCTGCGACGGAAACCTTGAAGAAGGCTCTATGAGATGTGATGCTAATATTTCCATTATGCCGAAAGGTTCTAAAGAATTTGGTACAAGAGCTGAAATTAAGAACGTAAACAGCTTTTCTGCGCTTCAAAGAGCGATTGAATACGAAATTGACCGCCAGATAGAAATTGTTGAAGAAGGCGGAAAAGTGGTTCAAGAAACAAGACTCTGGGATGATAACCTGAGAGAAACTCGTTCTATGAGAGGAAAAGAAGATGCGCACGATTACAGATATTTCCCGGAACCTGATTTGATGCCGCTTGAAATTTCAAGAGAATGGGTTGAAGAAATTAGAGCAAAAATGCCTGAGCTTCCGGAAGCTAAACGTCAGAGATATATGGGACTGGGATTGAGCGAATACGACGCTTCTGTTATAGTTGAGCAAATGCCGCTTGCCCTATTCTTTGACAGAGTTCTTGAACTCGGCGGAAATGCTAAAACGGCAGTAAACTTTATTATGGGTGAAATTGCAGCTTATTTAAAAGAAAATAAAGTAGAAATTACTGAAACTAAATTGACTCCTGAAAATTTGGTTGAACTTATTCAACTTATTGAAAAGGGAACTATTTCAAATAATATCGGTAAGCAGATTCTTGTTGAAGATATGATTACAAATGGTGAAAAAGCGTCTCAAATAGTTGAAAGAAAAGGTTTAAGCCAGATTTCTGATGAAGGTGCTATTAAAGAGATTGTTCAAAAAGTTATTAGTGCCCATCCTGCTGAAGTTGAGTCATACAAAAACGGGAAAACCAATTTGTTAGGATTCTTTGTCGGTCAGGTTATGAAAGAAACAAAGGGCAGAGCGAACCCTAAAACGGTAAATGAGCTTATAAGACAATTTTTAGCCTAACTTGTTCCCCCCCCTGTACAAAGTTTTTACAATATGGTATTATATATAATAGATATAACTAATACATAATAGACTTTGTGAGGTTCAAATGAAATATAATGGCTACACTTTAGCCGAGGTACTTGTGTGCTTATGTATCATCGGTGTTCTGGCAGCGATTTTATTACCGCTTGCAAACAAATTTAAACCTGACAGTACCAAAGCAATTTATGTAAAAACATATGATGCGTTAGTTACATTAACGAGAGATATCGCATCAAATCCGGTCTTATATCCTTTAACATATGAAGACGGAAATAAAATTATTGACTATAGTAAAGCTCCCTTATATAACTTTATCGAAGTAAGTGTCGGGCAAGACTCGGATGGTAATGTTTTGACATATGGAGGTGATGCTGCAAAATTCTGCCAGCTTCTGGCTATTGCTTTGCCGCAATCTTTGAATAGCAAGGTTTCCTGCTCTGCTTCATCCATAAGTTATTCTGATTCGTTATTTAATACTCCGTCATTTACAACAGTACAGGGAATGCAGTATGTTCTTGGTACTGATACGGATGGATCTACTAAGTATCAAACAGATATATATATTGATTTGAATGGTGAGCAGGGGAATAACTGTTTGTACGATTCAAAAGAATGTAAAAAACCTGACAGGTTTAAGTTTATTGTGAGCGGTGATGGACATGTTATTCCTGCGGATCCGATGGGACAAGAATATCTTGCAACCCGTATGAATTGGAGAAAGACGGACATTACTCCTGATGCTGTTGAAAATAAACTCATATCAGTATTACCTGAAGAATGGCAGCAAGCTCCGGCAGTCTCTGAGAAACCTAAAACTGATAATGGCGGCGATGAAGAACCTGATAATCCGGCAAAGCTTCCTGAAGATGACGATGGCATTGATATTGGGTTATATTCACCTGTTGCGTGTATTAATTATGAGTCTTTTGGTAATTGCCTTAGCAGCAGTCTTGAAATTGCGGATCAGGATCTTCCTCAAAAATACAATTGGCAAGATGCTCAGGATCAATGTGCTGCTATAGGAATGCGTGTTCCAACTCTCAATGAGCTTTATACTATATATAAAAATGCAAAAGAAGGTTTGGTTGAAGGTACGACAGGAACTGAATACTGGACTTCTACCGGATATTCAAAAGATTCCAGCAAAGCCCAAAATGGTATTGTAGGTGGATCATACTGGAGTAAGGGTGTTCAATCTAAATCCACTGCGAGACAGGTACGGTGCGTTAAGTAAAGATTAACAATTGTAAAACTTTTCCGGCAGTCATATGCTTAATTTTAATGGAATATATTTGTAAAGTTTTTTGAAGAACTGCTAATTTATTCTAAAGTTTTTTTTGAAGTTGCCGTTATACATGTAAATTATATTATTTATGGAGGTTTTATGTCAGAAAACATGAAGCTTGAACTCGGGCATAACGGTAAATATGGAGAATTGGATTTTAGCAAAATAAAAAGCGGTTTAAAAGAAGAAGAGCTGGCTGGAACAGATGAGGGTTTGAAGTCAATTTTTGCAGTATTAGATATTAATGGCGATAAAAAATTAGATAGAAAAGAACTGACTGCGCTTTATGAACTGATCAAAAATTTAAGCGGCGATAATAATCTTTCAATACAAGAAGCAAGAAAATTTCAAAACGGAAATAAAAAATTAAGCAGAGAAAATGCAAAAATTTTAATGCAATTTCTTGACAACATGGCAAAAACGGTAGCCTCTCAAGGGGTTGAAACCGTTGAAATTGCGCAGGGCTATGAGACCATTACGTATGATGATGGCCATATTGAACAACTTTTTGATGATGGTTCCGTAATTGTTACAACTTCAAGCGAAGATAAAACCGTCATTACTCACAAAGATGAAAATGGAGAAGTTTTGGAAGAAACTGTAAAAGAAAACGGCATTGAAACCAAAACGGAGTTTAATAACGGTTATAAAACAAGAGAAACAAGAATATCCGATACCGGAAAAGAAATTATAAACTATGATTCAGAAGGAAATCCGCAAAATAAAATAGTAACAGATAAAGAAGCCAATATAACCGAGGAATATGATTTTGTAAATGGAGAAGCAGTCCTTAGAAAACGCACTGACAAGTTAAATAATTCGGAAAGTTTTTATGATGGTGCGCGTGAAACAACTATTTATGAAAATGATGGCATTCAAACTAAAACAGTCAGTGAGGATGGGTTTTTTTTAAATAAAACTGTTTCCAGTGTTAATTCAAATAATCAACAAGAAGTTGTCTATACGGAATACAATGGTAAAAATTATACAGAAGAGGGTTCCGTGGATGGAGTCCTCAGATACCAGAAAAAAGTTATAGACAATAATGAATATCAAGTAAATTATGATGAGGACGGTAATACATTAGGGATAATTGTTCAGAATGGAGAATCAATAGCTGCTATTGCTAAAAAGTTTAACTGTTCTGTTCAAGATTTAATTCGTGTTAATGCCGCAAAAATTCATGGTAAATATCCAAATGCCTACTTCTATGCCGGGGAAGAAATCAAAATACCTCGGACAATGGAAGCTGATGAGCCGGTTTTATTCGACAGAAAATCAAAAGAAGAAGCTGTACAGGAATATACAGCTTTCATGCAGAAAAGAGAGCAAGAACGTATTCAAGCGGAACAGGAAGAAAGAATCAGTGCAAATGCACAATCCGTTCAAGGTGCCGGAAGTCCGGCTGCAGAAAGTGTTTCTGAAGTTGAACAAACTCAACAGATGCAACAGTCTCAGGAATTGCAAAAAGAAGCAAAAGAGATTGCAGAAGAAATATACTCTGCCTGCGATGATATGGCAGCTGCTGTCGGTAAGGAAAGATTTGAAAAAGCGCTCAAAAGGGTTAATAAAGATAATATTTTAGAAGTTATAAACCAATATGAGCAATTACATCCTAAAGAATCAATTCTTGCTGTTATTTCTAATGAAAAAGGTTCTTCTAATGAAGACAGAATGGCTGCTTTGACTTATATAATAGATACGTTATATGAAAAAGGGCTTGAAGCGGGAGCAGACAAATATGAATTAAATACATTGCGGAACAATTTTTTAAGTGAAATGAGATATCAATATAGAAAAATAGGCTTTGTAGATAACACCAAAATGGAATCTCTATTAGATACAATACGCGGTGTTATTATTGCTGCGGCAAGCGATGCAGAAGATATAACGGAAAAAGAAGCCATAGAACAAGTTGCAGAGATGGCAGGTGATGAATCACAAAAAGCTAATACTGAATTTGATACAGCACGAGAAGATGAAGGCTGGATTGCTAAAACAGCAGACACTGTTTGTGGATGGTTCGGCTGCACAACAATCGAAGATATGAAGGCAAAACTCGGTGAACATGCGGATGATATTATAAGACTTACAGAAGCTAAGACTGAGGCAGAGTTTAAAGCAATTTTTTATGAAATATTTGGAGTCGAATTTAATAAAGATAAGATAGCTGCATATAATAAGTCCGTTGAAAACTATGAACTTGCACAGCTGTACAGCATGATGAATGAAAAACTTCCTGAATTTCTTGCAAAGGCTGAAAACCTTTCAGAAAGTGAGTTAAAAGATTTAATAAAAACAACCTTTGCTTATGATGATGCCGAAATAGAAGTTCTGGTATTTACAAACAAAATAGAAGGTGAAGATGCAAAAACGACATTAATCAGATATTTTAAAGAGTGCGCGGATAAGTATCAAAAAGAATATGACAGCATAACAAATGGCAAGACTTTGCAAGATATGGAGAACGAAATTAACCTGATTCAAAGGGGTATTTTCGGAACGAAAGATATTGTTAGCGAAGTAATGAAATTCAATAAAAATATGCAATTAACCGAAGCAATTGCTACAGGTGTTTTAGAAATAGGCGGTACAATAGCTCTGGGGTTAATCCCGGGAACACAGGGTCTTGCGGCTGTACGAATAGCTGCAATGGCGGCAAAATACGGTTCTAAAGGTGTAAAAATTGCTAAACTTGCCACTAAAGGCTTAAAAGTGCTGGATTCTTCTATTAAGGCCGGTGTTGCGACAGGCGCGGTACTAGCCACTGATGGCAGAAATATAGAAGAAATTAAACAACATGTTAAGATGAATATGTCGTTTGCGGCTGCTGGCAGTGTAGTTTCTGAACTTGCTCCGATTGTTGCAAAAAGTTTTAATATAACTAATAAACTTGCTACAGAACTGTGTGAAGATACAATGGATGTCTTTTCTTCTTATTGCGTAAGCAAAGGTCTGGGCATGGATTATGGTAAAACCGATGCGGGGGTTGATTTAATAGTCGGTATGCTGATGGCAAGACTTGCTCATATCAAAAGCGATCCTAATGTTGCAAAGCCAAAGGCTGATAGTGCAACCGGAACTCTTGATATAGCATCCTCTCAAGGTACTGCGCACCCTGCGGATGTTCAGGTCGGAGCACAAAAAGCGGCAACAATTAAGGCGGAAGTCGAAACAGCTTTAAATAATTCGGACATTACAGGAGAAGAATTGGCAAGAATCCGTCAGGAAGTCGAATCATTATCTGACAGGGACTTGAGACGGAAGCTGCTGGAGAGAATTGATAACAAAGCCAAAACTATGGATGCGGCTAATCAGCAAGCATTTAATAGTTCGAAATTTGAAACTTTGCAAAACAATATCAATCATATCTTTGAAAAACACAGTGTATTAAATGCTACAGATGTTCGTGTGATGAAAGAATACATTAGTTATATAGAAGATATTAATGTTTTAAACGAACTCAAAGATAAATTAAAACAAAAAGAAGTAACTTATGGAGGTGTTACTGATAATTATCGAGCCCTTTATAAATCAATTGATGACAGAATTAATACTTTGACGCCAAAACCTCAAATATCTGCCGAAGAAGCCAAAAGTCGTGTATACTCTATGCTCAATTCTGATAAGGGTATGGTAAAAGAGGAATTTGAGCAGCTTTTAGGCTATATAAAAAGTGTTCAATCTATAGACGAGTTGGAAGAGCTTTCTGCGCTTGTCAGCAAAAAGAAGATGCCAATATCATATAAGCCGCAATTGAGAGCTGCTTTTGATGAACAATCAAATGTATTAAAACAGAAGATGAACTCCTCAGAACCGGTTGATGCATCAAGACCGGATGAGACGCCGGAGACTGATGAAGTTCCAAAATCAGATGAAGCACCAAAAACTGATGAAACACCGGAAGCAGATGAAGTTATAAAATCGGAAGAAACACCGGAGGCCGATAATTCCGGAGATGGAAACAGTGCTTCTGCACCGAAATCTTATGCGGAAATGACGGAAGACGAACTGCTTAAAGCATATCAAGAGCTCAAAGTGTCTATTTCTGCCAAGGGAGCAAAACTCTCCGAACGATTTTCCGCTATCAAAAAAATAAAAGAAATCCAATTATTACTTGATGAAAAAGGGTTTAAAATAGAAAATGATCAATTGGTAAGCAAAAAATCCGGAAAAGATAATGTAAGTTCAGATAATGCTTCACTTGATGCTAAAGTAAACTTAAAAGATTTAAAACAGAGACTCGGTACAAAACTGTTTAGATCTTATAAAGCAGCTCAGAAAGCTATTAGCAGTATGAAAACAAGTGTCGATTTTGATAAAATAAGAAATTATATAGTAACTAAGTTTAGAAATTTTACAGATGTAAGCTCTGCTTTATTGAATGATTTGGTTCAAAAAGCGAAAGAAATAGGTATTTTAGTTGAAAGTAAAGTTAATAAATTCAAGGCAAATATTATGACAAATATTTCTAATACAAAGGCTAAAATTGAAACATCTAGACCAACTGAGTTAGATAAATATGTTAAAACCAAACCTAAGAAAACAATGAGGCATTCTGAGTTTGTAACAGAACGTACCGATTTGTTTGGTGAAGATGTCAAACCAATGCCTGGAACTATTTGGCAAGCTTTTGATCCTAAGGACATGCGCCATGGTGCCTGGAAAATGCATGTATATTCTGTAGATGAAGCAGATTGGCAGAGATTATGTGATGTCATTATTCCATACCTGAAGGAGCATGATATTGAATGGAAGACTCTTAATAGTGCATTTGGACCGGAATATTTGATTGGAGATCCTCAACAAGGTAAGGCATTTACTGTCTATCCTAGGGATAATGAGCATATGGCGCAAGTGGCAAGAGATTTAGACTATATTATAAGACAAAGTAAATTGGGAATGGATAATTCTCATATTATTGGAGATAACCAACTTGGAGGCACAGGAAGGCTGTTTTATCGTTATGAATTTAACTCTAAAAAATATAAAGATGAAGTCCTTGATTTATCCGAGAGAAAAGATTACGAAAAATATGGTCAACGTTATGATGCAAATCGCGGCGAGGGCAGGCATCTCGCTAATGATATGGTACTGAGTGATGACATATGGAAAGATTTTGACCCTTCAAATCCGCATAGTGTTCCTGCCACATCGCTCCAAAGCGGAGTTAACTATTCTCTTACCGGTATTACAAAAATTAATATGGGTGATTATGTTCTTGATTTAACTTCTCCAGACATACAAGATTTATTAAATGGAATGTCTAATGGTGATCAGTTGATTATAGGCAGAGAAGGGGACATAGTTGTTCCGGCATCTTTTACTACAACGTCAAGACAACATGCAATGATTATTCGGATAGGCGATGAATTTTATATAAGGGATATTGGCTCTGCAAATGGTACTAGTATTTCATAAACCTGTTATGATTTTATCGTAAGTACGAGATTAACAATTGTAAAACTTTTCCGGCAGTCATGGCTTTTTGACTGCCGGTTGTTTTTATATTATTAGTGTATGATTCACAATCACTCACATTTTTGAACTTTGTCAAGCGTTTTTACATAAAATTTTCATGAAAAAATTTTAACAATTTTAACAATGTTGAGAAAAGTAAACATATTGATTTTACTGGCTTTTGCGGATTGTGACGTTTTGTGAATTTATTGATTAGAATTATTGTTTGAATTATCATGAATTCATAGGATTAAATTTGGGGAAGAGAATGTTATTCTCTAATTGTAAAGGATAGTTAGGCCCAAAAAGCTGAATAAAAAAATAGCTAGCCTTGATGTCATTGTAAGGAGAAAGAAGGTTATAATGCAGAATAGTTTGAATAAGGAAAGAAATATAGTAGAATTTACCTCTCCGAAAACTACAGCAGCAACTGATGTAATCAAGGGTACTGCAGTACCTAACAGTGAATTTGTTTCTCAGGTCGCAAAACTTAATGAAACACCTAAATCTGCTCAGATTACACCTTTAAAAATAAAAGCAGTACACGTTATTAAAAAAGACGGTACAAGAGAAGAGTTTGATAACAGAAAAATTATTAATGCTGTAAAAAAATCTGCAACAAGAGCCTTAGTTAACCTTACTGAAGAGGACTTGAAACAGATTTGTGATTTCGTAGATAATAATATTGTAAGAATGAATAAACAAGAGGTTTCTATTGCTGATATGCACAACCTCGTTGAAGGTGCTCTTGAGCATTTATATCCGAGTGTTGCACAAAGCTACAGAAACTACAGAAATTACAAGCAGGATTTTGTACATATGCTAGACAAAGTTTATCAGGAATCACAGAGAATTATGTACATTGGCGACAAAGAAAATGCCAATGCGGATTCAACTCTGGTATCAACAAAACGTTCATTAATTTTTAATGAATTAAACAAAGAATTATACAAAAAGTTCTTCTTAACAGTAGATGAACTTCAGGCAATCAGAGACGGATATATTTATATCCACGATATGTCAGCAAGAAGAGATACAATGAACTGCTGCTTATTCGATGTTGCTTCAGTGCTTAAAGGCGGATTTGAGATGGGTAACCTCTGGTATAACGAACCAAAATCTCTTGATGTAGCATTTGATGTAATCGGCGATATCGTTATGGCTGCTGCAAGCCAACAGTACGGCGGATTTACAGTGCCTGAAGTTGATAAAATTCTTGCACCTTATGCGGAAAAAACTTTTGAAAGACAAAATAATAAATATTTATGCTTAGGCTTGTCATTTGAAAAAGCAAGAGAAGCAGCTATAGCTGATGTTCAAAAAGATTTTGAACAAGGCTTCCAGGGCTGGGAATACAAATTCAATACAGTAGCATCTTCAAGAGGTGATTATCCGTTTATTACGGTTACTGCAGGTCTTGGTACCGGTTTGTATGAAAAAATGGCTACAATGTCTATGTTAAAAATCAGACAGGGCGGTCAGGGCAAAAAAGAATGCAAGAAACCGGTTTTATTCCCTAAAATTGTTTTCTTGTATGATGAAAATCTCCACGGACCTGGCAAGATTAATGAAGACTTGTTTAAAGCCGGTGTTGAATGCTCAAGCAAAACCATGTATCCTGATTGGTTATCACTTACAGGTGAAGGTTATGTAGCTTCTATGTATAAAAAATACGGAAGAGTGGTTTCACCTATGGGCTGCAGAGCATTCTTATCTCCTTGGTATGAAAGAGGCGGAATGGAGCCTGCTGATGAAAATGATAAACCGATTTTTGTCGGAAGATTTAATATCGGTGCAATCAGCTTACACCTTCCGATGATTTACGCTAAGGCTAAGAAGGAAAGCAAAGATTTCTATGAAGTTCTTGATTACTATATGGAATTAATCAGACAGCTTCATATAAGAACTTATGATTATCTTGGCGAAATGAAAGCTTCTGTAAACCCTCTTGCATTCTGTGAAGGCGGGTTCTTGGGCGGACATTTAGGTATTCATGATAAAATCAGACCTATTCTTAAATCTTCTACCGCTTCATTCGGTATTACAGCATTAAACGAATTGCAGGAACTTCACAACGGTAAGTCTCTTGTTGAAGACGGTGCGTTTGCTGTTGAAGTTATGGAATACATTAATAATAAGATTCAGGAATACAAAAAAGAAGACGGAATTTTATACGCAATATACGGAACTCCTGCTGAAAACCTTTGCGGGTTACAGATTAAACAGTTTAGAAAGAAATACGGTATTGTTGCTAATGTTTCAGATAAACCGTATGTTTCAAACTCTTTCCACTGCCATGTATCAGAGCAAATAAGCCCTATACAAAAACAGGATTTGGAAAAACGTTTCTGGGATCTGTTTAACGGCGGTAAGATTCAGTATGTAAAATATCCTATTGATTACAATTCAGAAGCAATTGAAACTCTTATCCACAGAGCCATGGATATGGGCTTCTATGAAGGGGTTAACCTTTCACTTTCATACTGCGACGATTGCGGTTATCAGGAATTAAATATGGATGTATGTCCAAAATGCGGTTCTAAGAACTTAACTAAAATCGAAAGAATGAACGGTTACCTTGCTTACTCAAGAGTTAAAGGTGATTCAAGACTTGCTGATCACAAGATGGAAGAAATTAAAGACAGAGTAAGCATGTAGTGAAAGGCGGAAAACAAATTACAAAAATCGGGAATTGATAATAAATCAATTCCCGATTTTTTATCGTTAATCTTTTTAACCTGCCGGATTTTGGCTTCCGCTCTGAAGATAAACTTCATATTGTTCATATGGATTGACACTTACTGCTGTAAGGATATGGTTATTTATATTGTAAGCTTTGGATGATTTTGGCATATCCCTGAGCTTGTATTCAGCTTCAAAACCGGTCCATTCGTAGTAAAAATCATCCAGAGTACCGGCTTGAAAACCCATTCTTTCAGAAATATTTTCAAAATCGCGGTCTTTAATTTTTTCAATATCAATACCGCAATTGCAGTCAGAAAAAGCGAGTGCTATATATTCTCCGGAGTGGCTGATTGAAAAATGTTTTGCGCCGGATTTCATAATCGGTTTCTTTCCGTCAAAAATAATTTCACGATCTTCCAGCTGGTAAAACTCTTTTAAAATTCTGTCCACCATTAAATATGAAAGGCAATGCTGATTCCACTTTTTAGGATCAGAGATTTCTTTTTTTTGAAACTCTTTTAAGAGTTCCATATGAACGCTGTCTGCGTCAACAATTTCTATAACAAAAATATCCATAGTTTTATTTTAGCATGGAAAATAAGTTTGTACTTTTCTTTGTCTTTGTTTTGCAAATAAAGAAAAAGAAAGCACGCACATGCCATTGCATTTTTCTAGTAAAAATGCCTGATTTCGCTTACATGTAAAAGGGATGGAGATAATATTCTATCGGGAATTATTCACTCAAGCACGCTTTCGGCTCCGCCTCCAGCTATCGTTTCGTGAACAATTCCCGATATCTTTCCGTCCGTTCTTTTTTCCCTGCCCTCTCTGAACAGAAGAGGGTAAATATTATATCCAGTTCGTGACGCTTATCAATGAGGCGATTGAGCTTTATTATTTACTCCTGCATTTACCCCACCTGCATTTACCCCCGCCGCCGAATTCGGACTTCACACCGGCTTACATTTATTTGGGAGAGATAACTAATGAGGCAGACAGGGTAGATGGTCTTTAAGCCTGTAGATTAACTGTTGTCTGCCGACTTATATATTTACCCCCTCTTCCGCCTGTGCAATCAAAGATTGCTTCGCTCCATCCGCATCAGCTTCTGTCGCAACGGCGGTGTCGTAGTGTTTCGTCCTCAGTTCGCCGGCTCTTCGCCGCCGAATTCGGACTTCACACCGGCTTACATTTATTTGGGAGAGATAACTAATGAGGCAGACTTGATGGATAATTTTTCGGCTTGTAGGTTTACCATTGTCTGCCGACTTATATATTTACCCCTATATTTACCCCCCGCAGCAGTTTTTATATTTCTTACCACTTCCGCATGGACAAGGATCGTTGCGGCCGACTTTAGCGGTAGGGGCTGCGGCAGGCTCCGGTTTCGGGGCAGAAATTATATCAAATACCTGTGAGAAAGCTCCTGAACAGTATAGAACCGTAGCTGATGAATAGATTCTGTTATTCAGATATTCGGATTTGTATTCTTTCATTAAGTCTTCAAATGTATAAGAAGTTTCAAGGGTTTCATTAATAATATCCATAAAGTTTGGATAAGCATCTTTAACCCTTGAGAGAATAGTATCCGGAATAGAGTCGTTGGATAGGAAGTATTCAATACATCCTTTGTAATTTTCTACGGAGTCTTTATTTTCAAATATTTTTGTAAAAGTTTCGTAGAAAGGAATTGCATATAGTCCCTTTTCTTTATCAAATATTACTGCAACATCGTAGGTTTCACTGTGAGATGAGAAACCGCCGAGGGAATTTTCCAGAAAATTTGAATAATTGTTATCAAGCTCTTTTACGTGGAAAAATTTGTATTGTTCAATGTTAGAAAGCTTGTCGGAAAGGTCGATTTCTTCTCCGTCATTGAAGGCGCCTATAATATCATCAGCGTGTTTATTCGTGGTTAAGATAATATCTTTTCCGAAAGTTTTAATAAACTTTTCGTACATTTCGGAGATTGTGGATTTAATTTCTTCTTCTTTTTGCGGGTTATCAAGATAAAGAAGTTTAGGGTTCTGAACAAGTTTCATAACAGCATATCTCATTGCGTCTTCTTTTTGTGAGTGTGAAAGCACGCTGGATATTTCTATTACATAGTATTCTCCGCGGAATTCAAAGATTCTAGCCGCAATATATTGACCGGCATAAACTCCTCTGAAGCTTGTCATTTTAGTAAGGGAAAGAACTGTATAAGTCTTTTCGTTAATAAGATTAAGGAGTTCAAATCCGTTTTTTAGAATTCTTTTTATTTCAAAAATAGAAGCTTGAGTTCTAAGAAGACTTTCTGCCACTTCTTTATTTTTATATTTCCCTTCTTCAATAAACATTTCAAGAACGGGTTTATGGTTTTTACCTATATTTCTTTCAAAAATATAAGGCAGGAACACTTTTTCCATCTGGTTCAGGGAGATGTTTTTTGCTCCTATTGTGGATAAATATTCATCAAAATCTTCTTTTACGGTTTCGTTTGTTTGTGTAAAATCAAAAATATCTTTAACAACTTCATTAATCTCATTAATTTTGTCTATGATTGTCATATCCCTCTCCTAATTTGAATCTGTAATAAGAATACATTAAGTATAATATTTTGACAATAATACTCTTAGGATAATCAAGGTGTTATCCTGTTTACCTATGTAATTTGTTATTTAGAAAATACCGGCGGCGGCTGAATATATAGCGGCTTTAAATCTCCCCAGCTTGTATTTGTTCCGGATTGAATCTTTTCGTATGAAATTTTAGCAAGGATTTCGCCGAGCGGATAATCTCCTTTCTGGTATGAAACGATATCATCCGTAAATGCGCTGAATCTTTCGTATAAACTATTGTCTGTTATAAGTCTGCGTCCTGTGACTATTTTGTCTACTTCTTCAAGTTCAACCGCTCCAAGGATTTTACCGTCGTAGACATAAGCTTTATTTTTTCTTGCGTCCAGAGCTACTATATCATTTCCGCCTAAGATTCTTGATAAAATTTCCAGAGAAGATACTCCGATAACTTTAATATCAAGCTGCTGAGCCAGCATTCTGGCAACTGTAACACATGCTCTGATTCCGGTAAAACTTCCGGGTCCTATGTCTGTTGAGATGTATTCCAGATCGGAAGGAGTTAAGTTTGCTTCTTTTAGCAGCTTAACTATTGTAGATATTAAGTATGCGGAATGATAATTTTCATTATTTGATAAAATTATTTCGTTTTTAAAGCTGTTTCCGTCTGAGAGTGTAACATAAGTTTTATCCAGACAGGTATCAAAAGAAAGCATTTTCACTTTTTTAATCCTTCTATTACGTAATTATTTTTTTCACCGACAGAGCGGAATTCATATATTCTTGAATCGTCGTCATCATAAGTTACATTAATTTCAATTCTTTCAAACGGAAGTTCACCCTGAGAAAACTCAGCCCATTCAACAAAAGTTATTTTTTCTCCTTCGGAGTATTCCCGGAGTTCATCTGTAATAGTACTTATGCCGGTATGTTCCAATCTGTATAAATCAAAATGGTAGACCGGGATTGCGGCGCTGTGATATTCATTTAAGATAACAAAACTAGGGCTGGTTACTTTTTCGGTTACTCCGAGAGCTTCTGCCGTTAGTCTTACGAAAGCGGTTTTACCGGCTCCGATTTCTCCGAAAAGGTTAATAAAACAACCCTTGTCTTTAACGAGTTTTGCAAACTTTTCAGCAAGTTTTTTCGTATCTTCTAATGTGCTGCATTTTTGTATAAATTGGTTTTCCACTATACTGTTACCACCCTGTTTCTTCCGCTTTCTTTAGCTTGATAAAGAGCCTTGTCCGCTCTTTCAAAGAGTTCTTCTCCGGTTTCTTCCGGATTAAATTCGGCTATTCCCATACTTATTGTAACATTGATATTTTTTTTGTGGGCATCATCTTCGCCGATTGTTACCGGAGTACTTTCAACGGCTTTTCGGAGTCTTTCTCCAACGACTTTTGCCTCGTCAAGATGAGTAAACGGAAGCAGAATAGCAAACTCTTCTCCGCCGTATCTTGACGGTATGTCGGATTCTCTTAAAAGTTCTTTTATTGCGGCGGCTGTTTGTTTTAGTACTTCATCTCCCGCTGCGTGTCCGTATGTATCGTTAACCCGCTTAAAGAAATCAATATCAATCATCATGCCGCATAAAGGTTTTTGCTGACGTTTGGCGGCTGCAACTTCCTGCTTAAGACGGGTTTCAAACTGGCGTCTGTTGTTAAGCGAAGTAAGTGCATCAAGGGTTGCGTATTGAAGTATTTTAGAGTAGTTATTTGCTCTGTTAATTGTAACCGCAGATTGTCTTGTAAGCTGTTCAAGGTAATCTATATCCCGTTTGGAGAGCTTTTCTATCATACTTCTTGCAACAATGCAGCCTGTAATTTCTCCGTCGGTGAGAAGCGGGAATGCACCTATTTTATCATCGTTTGTAAGAATAAATCCGTAACTCGGATCAAGACGGTTTAGGACTTCAAAAATTCTTTCGTCATTGCAGGCTTTAGGCCAGATAAGTTTAAATTCTCCGTCCTGTTTTAAAAATACATAAATCAGGTGGTCGGAAATAAACCTGTCCAGCATTTCCCCGATAAGAGGAACTATGTAATTAAGCTCATACTGAGTTTCAATAATTTTTGCAATATTTTTCATTGCGTCATGAAACTCAACATTAATCTGAGATTGTTCATTTAAAACAATATTTTGAAGTTTCAGGGAAATTTGCGACCCGAAGATTTTCATAAGGAATAAAAATCCCATATCGATTGATGTATTTTCTTCAAAAATTGTTTCAATAACCCCGAAACACATTCCGCCTTTAACAACCGGCATGTAGAGTGAATCTATTTTAAAACTTATTTCACTTATTGTCTGAGGAAGTTTATATGCTTTTCCGTTAATTACAAAGTCATTTCCGTGAATAGTTTCATATGCATTATAGGCAGATTCTTTTTCTTCACTGTTAAGGCTTTCATCAATTATTCCCCAGTTTTCTGCATAATTTCTTAAAGTTGAACTGTTAGGATCAAAAACATAGATATTTAAGTCCTTGATGGAAATATATTCTGAGACAACTGTTTTTAATTCTCTGACAAGCTCGGATGAATCGAGTTCTTTTGTCAGAATATCTGCGATTTTTGATAAAAAGTGTAGTTTATTGTTATCCATTAGTACTCTTCTTCTTCCTCGCTAAAGTAATCAAAACCTGCGCAGGTTTTGAAGTTTTTGTACATAACTTTATCAAACTCTTCGTCCGGCACAACCCGTCCGTTAACGTATGTATAACTGAAGCTTCCGGTTGGTTCATCTGTGAGTTTTTGGGTGAAATACTCATCACTTGTGATAAATCTTCTTGTAACTTCGTTTAGAAGATTAAATATATAAGCTGTTTGCAGGTCTGATGAATGAGGAGTTTCCGTAATTAAAAGAGCTGCTTTCTGGAGTTCTGATATAGATTCTCTGTGTCGATTTAAACTTCTTAACAGAATTGCCAGATTATAGTGGCTTTCAAACCTCATCGGTGCAAGATCAATTGCTTTGCAATAATCAAGTCCGGCTTCTCTGAATTCTCCCCTGAGATGGTGTGCAACCGCTCTGTTATAGTATACATCCGGATTTTTCTTAAGTATCTTAGCGGCTTTGTCATACGCTTTTACGGCTTCGCTCAGATATTTGTATGCAAGATATTGCTTTTCGTACGGGAGATAGAGAGCTTTTCTTCTGAATGCTACACCTTTGTTAAAAAGAGCAAGTCCTCTGTTTGTATTAACGCTTTTTACATTGCTGTATACAAACGGAATCCAGAGTTTAAATAACCTGATTTTAGGAATTTCGTCAAATTGTGCGATTGCTTCATCAAAAAATCCCAAGTCTTCTGAGTAAACTATTCCCAGATTCATTCTTGCAAGTACAAACCGAGGGTTTGCCTCAATAGCATGGGTATAAGCATCTACCGCGGAATAATAATCTTCGTGCACGGTATAGATATTTCCGAGGTTAAACCATGCTTCATAATGCCCCGGATACAGTTCAAGCCCTTTTAGATAATAATCGAGTGTTTTTCCCATATTATCCGCAGCATAAGCTTGATCACCTTTATAAATATAATATGTTCCTTTTGCGTGCCTGTACTGTTCTTTAAACCAGTCTTGGAAAAAATATCCGGCAAGCGCAAGGATTGCAAGAAATATAACAAATGTAACCTTTGAAAAAAGCTTTCTAAAGAAACGTTTCATGATTAAAATTATACTCTAAAATTGAAATCTTGGCTATTAAAGCTATTAAGATAAACTTAATTCAGCTTATGTTAAAATAAACTTATGGTTAAAATAAAATGTCCGGCAAAAATTAATCTTACTTTGGAAATTGTGAACCGCAGAGAGGACGGGTTTCATAATATAAAAAGTATTATGCAGATGATAAATTTGTATGATTACTTAACTATTAATGCTGTTGAATCGGAAGAAACTGTCGTAAATCTTTCCGGAACAAGCGATGAAATACCTTATAATGAGAAAAATCTTGTATGGAAAGCTGCTGATTTGTTTCTAAAAGAACTTGGCAGAAAAATGAAAGTTGATGTATTTATAGAAAAAAATATTCCGATAGCGGCGGGGTTGGCCGGCGGAAGTACGGATGCTGCAGGTACAATTTTCGGGTTAAATGAAATTACCGGACGTCCTTTTGATATGAAAAAATTAAATGAGTTATGTGCCAAGCTGGGCTCTGATCTCAATGTCTGCTTAAATGGGGGATGTACTCTTGCGACTTCACGGGGAGAAGTTACTCAAAAACTTCCCGTAATTGAATCCGACGTTACTCTTATAAAACCTAAAAATCTCGGTATTTCTGCAGGGGAAGCTTATAAAAAATATGCGGCAAAAGAGTATAAACCACAGAATCATATGACTGAAAAAATGATAGATGCAATAAACAATCACACTGATATAAAACCGTTTTTATATAATGATCTTGAATACGCAGTTTTTAATGATTATCAAGAACTGCAGAAAATAAAAAGCATGCTTCCGGGTTCAATTATGTCCGGTTCCGGTTCAACTTACTTTGTACTTGAAAATCTCGAAAACCTTAGTATTGATGAAGATTTTCAGGTGATAAATAATCTTAAATTTATTCCTGAAGGAGTTAGTAACATTTTGTAACATTTTGCTGTTAACTAGCAAAATAATATATTTAGGGGTTATATTATTCTATCGGGGTATTTATAATGGGAAAGGTATCCTGAACATGAGGTTTAACACAAGTGGTAGATAATAGATCAGCAGGATTTTTTGGAATCGGCGGCGCTTTTAATTTTAAAAGCGGTGATCCTTCCGGAACTGCAGCTAAAATGAGCCAGGATAAATATGGTTCTGAGGCTATGTACCTGCCTCCCGCTGAAGGTGAAGAAGGACAGGACGGATATTATAACCAGCCTTTCGTTGACAGGAGCGCGTTATTAAGAGCTACCCTAAACTCCCTTGCTATGACAAATGTTGCTTCCGTTCTTAATGCTCAAAGACACAAACAGTCTATAAAAGATCTTTTAGATAAGGAAGAGGAAGAAGAGATAAAAAGTTTGGACGATGTTTTTAAGGATGAAGAGGAGTCCGGTTCTGAAAACGAAGATGGGGAAAACGAGGAAGAACCTCAGTAAAATATTACCCGATTTGACTATTCCTCTTGCCGTATTTGTGCTATAATTTTGCCATAGACGAGGGGTGTAAAAACAATGTCTAAAGAAGAAAAAAAGAAAAAAGGGCATAACTTTTCTTTAAGAGAACCCGAATTTTATAATAAATGGAGAAGATTTTTCCTTTTTCTGGTCACTCATATTTTTTATATGATAAGATTTAAGCTTGTTTACAGGCTTGAAGTTCAAGGAAAAGAAAATATCCCGAAAACAAATGATTATATTGTTGCGGCAAATCACCTTTCGACTCTTGATCCGCCGTTAGTTTGTGCTGTTCTGGACAGAGGTGTGGCTTACATGGCGAAGAAAGAACTGTTTGAAAATATTTTTCTGCGCTGGTGGCTTAATTGGCTTGGAGCGTTTGCTGTTGATAGAGAAAAATTGGGTGTTTCAACAATAAAAACTGTGCTTACACTCAAAAAAACAGGGTGGGTCTTAGGAATATTCCCTCAAGGGACACGTCAGGAGCCGGGTGTTATAAGTAATATTACAAAAGGATTTGCTTCACTTGCTAAAACTACCAAGTGTGGTATACTTCCTATAGGGATCATAGGGACTCAAGACGCAAAGAGGATTCCGTTTAGCGGAAAAATTATCGTAAAAATAGGCAAAATTATTCCGTATTCCGATGATGTGAATGATATGGTGGACAAATGGGGACACTCTATTCAGGAACTTACCGGATACAAATATGAACCGGTTCCGGTTTGATGTTAATTACATAAGCGCTGGAAATGTTATTGATGAAAAAGAATTACAACAGAAGAACAGAAAAAGATTACGGCTTTTTAAGAACGCTTTATTACAATTTGTTTGTACTATTCGTAGTTCTTCCTGTTTCAAAATTAATGTATAATATTAAACTTGAAGGAAGAGAAAATGTTCCGAAAGAATCTAATTTGATTTTTGCCGGTAACCATGTCTCATACCTTGATCCGCCGCTTTTGACGCTTGCTGTAGGGAAAAACGTTGCCTATATGGCAAAGCAGGAGCTTTTCAATGATAAAAGCTGGCTTTTAAGGTTCTTGGTTCATTCACTTGGAGGTTTTGCCGTCAATAGAGAAAAACCTGAACTTGCAACTTTTAAAACTGTTAAGGCTGTGTTTAATACGCACTGGTCTCTTGGGATTTTTCCGCAGGGCAGAATTATAAAAGAACCTGTAATAGAAAATGTTCACAAAGGTTTTGTAATGTTTGCCAAAAAGTTTAAAGCAGATATTGTGCCTGTCGGCATATGCGGATTTGACGGGTATGCGCATAAGCTTTTTGAAAAACATATGACCGTCAAAGTCGGAAAGCCTATATCGTATACCCTTGATGAAAACGAAATTATCAGACAATGGGCGGCTCAAGTGTCGGAATTGACGGGTTTTGAAAATAAAGTTAGTCTTAAAGAAACAACGAACGTTTAATAATACTTAACAATATCCCGTTTTTAAGAAAATTTTTATTTTATGAGTGTTGTATTTATAATAGGAAGGTGTGTATGCGTATTTTACCGGTCAATAGTTTTAATCCTCAAAAATCTGTTCAAAAACAGAACAGCAGAAAAGCTCCGGCTATGATTTATAATAATCAGTCTGGTGCTGATTCTGTTGTTTTTACCGGCGGCAACAAAATGGTTGACTGTGTAGAAAATAGTGTGTCCAAGAATATGGAACGTTATAATCGCATAGCTACTATATACCTTGATATACTTGAGTCTGTTGCTGCAAAATTAAAAAATAAGGGTGTTAAATTTGATAGAGCATATTGTGAAAAACACCCTGTTAAGTCCCCTAAATCTTGCACTTCAAAAATTGTCCGTTCCGGCTCATTTAAAGTTCCGGATATTATAAGGGCGACTATTTATATGGATAATCCTTATGATTTGTCCCTGCTCAATGATGAGCTTCTCCCTGAACTGGCTAAAAGGGATTATGTAGTTGCAAAAACCGATATGCCTGTTTCGGAATTAAAAAAGCGCGGATATATTCCGAAAGCTAAAGAGTCTGATTTTGATAAAATCGAGATTCCTGATCTGGATATAAGATTGGCGGATGTTTTTGATCAGCGGGACAAACTTAAACCCGAGTTTAGATATGCTATTAGTAAACCTCAGGGCTCAGGATATGAGGATATTCAAATGCGTCTTGTAAGAGCATATGATACCAAAGAGAATCCTGTGCAGCATGAACTTTTAATTCTTTTTGGACCGGAATATTCTAAAGTTAAACAATTTGAATCAGAGAATATATATGAGTACCTCAGAAAGTTTGGCGAATTAAATTTCCGTAAATACAATCTGGGCAGGAATAGTTACACAAAAGTCTGTGAACGTTATATTGAGCTTATTGAAAAAATGGTAAGAGGTAAGATTTCACAGAAACTTTATGAAAATGCTAAAAACAAGGATATGTATGGTATTGAGGATGAAATTCCGATTACATTTACTGAAGATGATTTAAAAATATTTGAACAGTATTTTAATGAATTGAATGAAAAAATTGTATGGTATTATCGTGATGCAAAGAAGTTTATAAGAACTGATCAAACAGCTCAAAAGCAGCTTTATCGTGAATCAAAAGCTGACAGAGATAAATTGAATGTTATTCATGATAATTTATTAGAAACAATAAAAATGTTTATGACAGGGAAATCATATGATGAAATCCTAAAAACAGCTGAAAAAAATGCTAATAAAAAAGCTAAAGCATCAACTCAGCCAACGATGCCAAAACATAAACAAAAAGTTTAGTTATTATTCTTTTTGTGGTGTTGTTTTTTTGAGCCTTTGTTAGTCTTTTTGGTAAATTGCTGCGGAGTAGGACCGTAGGAGGTTTGTACCCTTTTTACGCTGTACACTTCCGGCATGGCTTGAATTGCCGTCATTACTTTTCTTAAAGTATCAATATTATCAAGTTCTATACCGAGTTCTACAATACCAAGCTTGTTGCTTTTAGATTTAACATTGGCGTAATTGATATTTGTATTATTATCTGAAACTATGCCGATAATATCTTTTAATAAGCCCATCTTTTCGGCCGTTTCAATTCTAATGGTTGTGCTGTAGGTTTTGTTGATATTGTTTCCGCTCCAGCGGATATCAAGAAGTCTTTCCGGCGGAATATCCGTAAGAGTTTTGCAGTCAAGACGGTGTATGCTGACCCCTTTGGATCTTGTAACAACTCCGACAATCGGTTCTCCCGGAATTGGAGAACAGCATCTTGCAAATGAGTATAAAAGTCCTTCCAACCCGATGATATCTTTTTCGGAAGCTTTTCTCTGCCTGTGCTGAATTTGCGGTTCCTGTTTCGGGGGTTTTTTGAGTTTATTTACAATTTTGTTTATTGTAGTTTCGCCGTAACCGAGAGCTGCGAACAGGTCTTCTGCGCTTACATAATTCATTTGTTTGGCGACCTTATCAAATTCGCCGTTTTTCATATAATCATCAAATACGGCTTTGGAAAGTTCGTGTTCAAGGTTAGCTTTCCCGATTTCAATATGATCTTCGCGTTTATTCTTTTTGTACCATTGTTTAATTTTTGATGCTGCCTGTTTTGTAACAACAAAGTTCAGCCAGTCCAGACGCGGCGCCGGAACTTTAGATGTCATAATTTCGACTATGTCACCATTTTTAAGTTTTGTATCCAGCTGTGCAATACGTCCGTTAATCAATGCTCCTACAGTTCTGTTGCCTACATCGGAGTGAATACGATAAGCAAAGTCAACCGGTGTAGCATTTTGAGGAAGGTCGATTACGTCTCCGCCCGGAGTGAAAGCAAAAACCTGATCCGAGAAGATATCGAGCTTAACTGAGTTTAGATAATCTTCTGCATTTTGTGTGTCCTTGTTGTATTCAACAAGTTTTCTCATCCAAGAGAATTTGATATCACTTGCAGAATCAGCTTTTTTAGAGCCTTTTTCCTTGTATCTCCAGTGTGCGGCAATACCGTATTCGGCTATTTCGTGCATTTCCCATGTACGAATCTGTACTTCAAGCGGTTTTTGTCTCGGCCCGATTACGGATGTGTGCAGAGATTGATACATGTTTCCTTTAGGCATTGCAATGTAATCTTTAAATCTGCCCGGAATCGGTTTAAATTGGGAGTGGATAAGTCCTAAAACTTCGTAGCACTCTTTTTCAGTATCTACGATTACACGTACAGCCGTTATGTCGTAAAGGTCATGGAATGCAACATTTAGCCGTTCCATTTTCTTATAAATACTGTAATAATGTTTTGCCCGTCCCGTAATTGTGGCGTTAATTCCGCTTGCTTTTACATCCTTGGAAATCTTTTCGATAAGCAGATTTACGGTCATATCGCGTTCTGCTTTTTTTTGTGAAACAAGCTGTGCAATTTCATAGTACTTATCAGGATGGAGATATTTTAGGGATAAGTCTTCAAGTTCCGCTTTAATCTTACCAACCCCCAGACGGTTTGCAAGAGGTGCAAAAATGTCCAAAGTCTCCTGCGCTATTTTTTGCTGTTTTTGAACTGTCATATAGTTCAAAGTCCGCATATTGTGAAGTCTGTCCGCAAGCTTAAGGAAAATTATTCTGACGTCGCTTGCCATTGCAATAAGCATTTTTCGGAAGTTTTCCGCCTGACGCTCCTGTGTGGATTTGAACTGGAGTTTACTTAATTTCGTAACTCCCTGAACAAGGTTAAGTACATCTTCTCCGAATAGTTCCTTAATTTCTTCCGGTTTTGTTTCGGTATCTTCCAGAATATCGTGTAAAAAACCCGCCATAAGAGTGTGTTTATCGGCTCTTAAACCTATTAAAATCTTTACAACTTCCATCGGGTGAATAATATACGGTTCTTCCGAAATTCTGAACTGCCCCGAATGGAGTCTTTTAGCAAACTCAAATGCCTGCTCAAGCTCTTTTATATCTTCTTCCTGATAGTGCTCTTCTACCAGAAGCCCTCTTATTTCGTCGAATGAGATTTCATAATTTTCCATAATATAGTTATAATAGTTTTTTTTCAGATTTTTTTCAAGGGTTTGACGCGAAATTTCCCTCATATTACCGAAAAAATGGCAGGATTATTCTTTAACGGCACCTTCTTGCGGATTGTTTATCAAATATTTTTTAGCACAAAGGAATACTATTATTACAGGAATTGAACAAATAACGGAACAAGCTGCCAGTTCTCCCCAAAGAGTTATTTCGCGGAAAGAACTCTTAAATACACTTAAGCCTACTGCCAGAGTCCGCATATTGTCGGTATTTGTGACTATTAGCGGCCATATAAAACTATTCCAGCTGGTGACAAAAGTAAATACGCTTAATGTTGCAATCGCAGGAGCAGCACAGGGAAGCGCAACTTTGAAAAATACCTGAAAAGGACCGCATCCGTCTATTCTTGCGGCTTCTTCAAGCTCTGATGAGAAGCTTAAAAAATACTGCCGCATCAAAAAGACTCCGAACCCTCCAAATATCCCCGGAACAATTAACCCCTGATAAGTATTAACCCAGCCCAGTTTGCTCATCAGGTAGAATAATGGAACAATATTCACCTGAGGCGGTACCATCATTGTTAGTATGATTATGAAAAATAAAACATCTGAACCTTTAAACTTTGCTCTTGCAAACCCGTATCCCGCAAGCGCTGAAATTATTACCTGCCCTAAAGTTGTGAAAGCTGCCACAATCAGGCTGTTTAGAAAATATTTTACAACCGGAATGCTTTCAAAGACATTTTTGTAGGCGCAGAATGAAAAATTCAGGTTTTTATAATCCGTAAAAATATTTTCATTCCCGCTCAGCGAGATTAAAAACATTCCCAAAAACGGCAGAATCATTGATAAAGCAACAAGAACAAGAATGAAATACAAAAAAGCTTTTTTCATATCCAAATTGTATCAAAAGGTGTAAATTGTGTAAATCAGAGCTAGATCGTAAACAAATCTTTTATTTCAATATTAAAATATTGTGCGATGCGCTCAAGTTTATCCAAGGTGGGGTTCATATTCATACGTTCCAGTTTAGAAATATATGAGTTTTCAAAACCGAGAGCAAGTGACAAACTTTCTCTTGTGAGACCGGCTGCTTTTCTTAATCTGCAAACATTATTTGCAAGTATTTTTCGTGGACTCATTTTTATTTCTTGACTCATAATCCAATTAGTTACAAAAAATACCTTCAAATTATTTGAAGGTATTTTTTAAATGGTCGGGATGACACGATTCGAACGTGCGACCCCCTCGTCCCAAGCGAGGTGCGCTACCAAACTGCGCCACATCCCGAAGGGGTATCTTCAGCCACAATTCTACTGTAAACATGTTTTAGGGTCAAGTATTTTCTATCATTTTTTCTGTTTTGGTGTATAATAATAAAGCTATGACAAATCTTTTGAGTGTTAATAATAATTTGAGCACAAAAAAAACTTCTGTAGACACCTGTGCCAAAATGCTTGTCAATACACTTGAAAACCTCGGGGTTGAAAGTATTTTCGGGTATCCCGGAGCCGCTGTGTTAAGTATTTATAACGAACTTTCACACTCAAAGATTAAACATTATCTTGTCCGTCACGAACAGGCAGCTGTGCATGCTGCGGAAGGATATGCAAGAGTGAGCGGAAAACCCGGTGTTGTCCTTGTGACTTCCGGTCCTGGGTTTACAAATACAATAACCGGAATTGCTAATGCTTATGCTGACTCGACTCCGCTGGTGGTTCTGGCAGGGGACGTTACTCCGCAAAAGAATAAAGGCAAGGTTTTTCAAAAAGTTGATATTATCTCGATGACAAAAACCTGTTCAAAAAAGAATTATCTGCTGACTTCAGACGATGATATAAAACAGGTTATAGAAGAAGCTTTTACCGTAGCGAAGGAAGAAAAAGGCCCGGTTGTAATAGCGCTTCCAAGAAATGTTTTAGAATCCGTGTACTCGCCTTCTTTTAATCTTACAAAGTCAAAGGTTAAACTTCCTGATTTATCAAAGGATGAATTGGCAAAAATTGCAGATTTGCTTTCAAATGCAAACCAGCCGCTTATTCTTTTAGGGGGCGGAGCTTTGGACTCTGTGGATGATATCAAAACATTTGTTTTGCGAACCCAAATTCCTGTTGTTTCAACTCTTATGGGAATCGGGGCGTATCCTTCCGCGGATAATTTGTATCTCGGGATGATTGGGATTAACGGAAATTATCCGGCTAATACGGCAGTTGCGGCTTGTGATTTTATACTTGCACTCGGGGTAAGTTTTTCTGACCGTTCTACGTGCAAAAATGCTGACTTTGCACCGAATGCTAAAATTGTTAATATTAATCTGGAACATATTCCGGAAAACTTTGCTTCAGAAGTTATTACGGATTCGGCTGTATTTTTAAGGGAGTTTATGAACTACCTGCCTGAATTGAAAGATTATTCCGGATGGTATGATAAAATAAATCTTTTTAGAGAAGAGAATAAAAATTCGCTTTGTGCACAATCCGCGAAGGTTCTTGAGACAATATACGAGTATACGAAGGATTATGAACCGGTTGTGGTGACTGATGTAGGTCAGCATCAAATGCTTACGGCGCAGTATTTCAACTTTAATAAACCGAAAAAATTCATAACCTCGGGCGGTCTTGGTACGATGGGATTCGGGCTTCCGGCTTCTATCGGGGCATACCTTGCGAATCCGGGAAGCCTTGTTTTGAATATTACCGGCGACGGGTCTTTTCAGATGAATTTGCAGGAACTTGCAACATGCAGGGAGCATAACATTCCTGTAAAAATTATTATTATGAATAACAGTTATCTCGGGATGGTGCGCCAGCTGCAGGAAAAAATTTATAACAATATGTATCAGGTTGAGATGATTAACCCTGATTTTACTAAGATTGCGGAAGCTTACGATTTGTATGCGGTAAGGGTCAGGGCGGAAAACGAATTAATTCCGGCTCTTGAAAAAGCGATTTCTCATCAGGGAACGGCAATTGTTGATATTGCCATAAATTCTTTTGAGGAAATATAAGGGCAATAAAAAAGCAGCTCATTGGTGTTGAGCTGTTTTTTAATTTTCCTTAGTAATTTTCCCTTTTCCTTTTTCCGCTTGCCTGTACTTGAAAGAGTGTTTCTTTCAAGATACATGATACTTTGTTTTGAACCGTTGCGCAATCAATTATGAGCAGCGGTTTTTATTTCAGCTAATCTAAAAGAGCCTCAAGAATAGCTGCGTTTTTAGTAGCGAGAGAGGATGATCTTACTCTGCTTTTGTACATATAGCTTCTTAAAGCTTCACGAATAAGTTCTGAACGTGTGCGATTTTCGCCTTCTGCTACCTGATCGATTCTGTCTAAAAATTCTTCCGGCATGGAAATAAGTACTCTAGCCATTTATGTCTCCTTTACAATATGTGTAGTGATAATTGATATCTCGTATATATATA
>CALVCR010000043.1 GCA_944326125.1 Candidatus Gastranaerophilales bacterium
TTTTCAGGAGCTTCGCCTTCTACAGTGTAACCGCATACTGAGCATACGTATTTTGCCATAATTAATTCCTTTCTCTTAACTACTCTACAAATTTCTTTACCTGCTAATTATAACATGTGCGGATAACTTTCTCAATTGTAAATACAACAAAAAAGCCGCCCGTTAATCGGACAGCAGGTTTTGTTTTTGTGATGACTTTTATTAATTGTTGATTTCTGCGTCATCGGTGGCTTGAAGCTGTTTTGATTTGTAGTTGTGAATAACAGCATCCACAAGTAAATCGTATGAAGAGCTTTTCTCGATATTCGGGAATTCTTCCTTCAATTGTTGTCTGACCATTGCTTCCAACCTTTGTTCGTCAGTTCTTATTTTTAGTTCTGTGCTGGACAGAGACTCAATATATGCTTCATTAGCTTCCCTTTGCCCGTTTGAAAATGTTAACAAGTTAGCTTTGGGATCTAATGCTTGTTTCAAAGATTTAATGAATGATTTAGGGTTAAACATAACGACCTCTTTTCACTTTCCTTCACTTTGTACACTATTAAAGTATCCTCAAGGTGAAAATTTACTCTTTTTCGTCAAGTTGTTACAATTTTTTACAATTTTGAAAAATCTGTTAATATTATATACTTATTTTTCAAACCGTTCAATAGTGCGAGTCTGTTATTTTTTATCCTTTCATCATTATCCATGACGAGAACGTCTTCAAAGAATTTTGTAACAACGGGATTCAGGGTAATTAAATCAGCCAGATATTTTTTGTAATCACCTGCAAAATTAACCCTTTTAACTTCGTTATACAGATTCTTTTCCGCATCAAAGGTAAATAATGATTCATTAACATCTGTATTTACGTCTTCTTTTAAAATTCTTAAAACGCGGTTAGCATTTTCAAGCAGAGTTGGATTATCAAGTTCTGATACAGCTTTCACTCTTTCAACATAATCGCAAAAATCTTTGCATGGATTATTTGCTGCGCATGCTTCAAGAACTGTCTTTTTATAATCATTATTTAAGAAGATAATCAATCTTTGTACAAAGAACTCTTCAACATCGCCTTTACAATCAGCTTGAACCGGAAGAAGCAAAAGACTTTCCGAAATCAATTCAGATAAATCAAGTTTTAGGCTATGTTCAAGAATCGTTTTAATAATACCAAGAGCTGCACGTCTTACACCTAGAGGGTCTGATGATCCGGTAGGTTTTCTGCCGGAAGCAAAAACAGCACAGATGGTATCAATCTTATCCGCTATTCCAACAATCTGACCTTCGATTGTTTTTGCTGTTTCACTATCGGCATTGAGCGGGAAATAATGTTCTTTTATACCTTCCGCAACCTCAGCAGATTCTCCTGACACTCTTGCATAATCTGCCCCGATAAATCCTTGAAGCTCCGTAAATTCAAATACAAGGTTTGTTGCTAAATCAGCTTTGCAGAGTTCTGCCGTTCTTTTAATTGACGGCTTATTTATTCCGAGAGCTGATGAAATTTTTTCGGAAAGTTTTATGATTCTCTGAGTTTTATCATAAACAGAGCCCATGCCTTTCTGGAAGGTCATGCCCTTTAAGTTTTCCACATAACTTTCAAGCGGTTTTTTAGTATCTTCCTTGAAGAAGAATACTGCATCGTCAAGACGAGCTTTTATTACCCTCAGGTTTCCGGCCTTGATGTTTTCAAAATCATTACCGATATAGTTTGTTATAGTAACAAACTTGTTAATTAATTTGCCATCTTTAGTATAGAGAGCAAAGTATCTCTGGTGTGTTTCCATAACGGTAACGGCAACTTCCTGCGGAATTGTAAGAAATTCTTCATCAAAACTGCAGGTAACCGCAACAGGGTATTCACAAATAAATGTTACTTCTTCCAGTAAATCATCAGAAATTTTTGTCACTGCATTAAGTTTATCTGCTTCAATTTTAGTAAGTTCTAATATTTTTGCTTTTCTTTCATCCTGATCAACTATTACATGAGCATCTTTGAGTTTATCTGCATATTCATCAGGGTTATTGATTACAATATTTTGTTTAGAAAATCTATGCCCGTTTGTGAGATTAGAAGATTCTTTATCAATAATCTTAATTTTCACTTCGTCGCCGTCTAAAATAGAAAGAACCCATCTTATAGGACGAGAGAATTTGACATCATTAGAGCCCCATCTCATAAAGTGAGGACCTTGAAGCTTGGAAAAAATTACCGGAACATTTTCCTGCAATAAATCTTTTGTATTTTTACCTTTTATAGAAATTTTTGCATAAAGGTAATTATCTTCCACGTATAAATCTTTCGGATCAATTCCGTTTTTCCTAGCAAAACCTTCACCGGCTTTTGTTAAGTTTTTATTTTCATCATAGGCAACTGTGACGATAGGACCTTTGATAACTTTTTCTACGTCAGGCTGCGAAGCAGATAACCCGTCAACAATGACAGCTAACCTTCTCGGAGTCGCCATAACTTTTATATCTTTATATTCAACTTTGTTTGTCTCTAAAAAGTTTTTAAATCCTTCTTTGAGTTGTGAAATTGCCATCGGGATAAACTTATACGGTAATTCTTCAACTCCGACTTCCAACAGGTATTTGCTCATATTTATATTTCTCCAATTCTAATCTTTGAGATAATTATACAATAAAAAAAGTTTTAAGCGCCGGAAATAAAAGTTAATAAATCCATATTAGTGTTTTTGATATAATCAATGTTAAGGAGAAGTGTCCGAGCGGTTTAAGGTGCAAATCTCGAAAATTTGTGAGGGTGAAAGCCCTCCGCGGGTTCGAATCCCGCCTTCTCCGATTTTTTCGTTAAAAAAATTATGATTGTGGGATTCGAACCCCAATGCGAAGCATTTTCGGGTTTGAGCGGGAGCGAGCTGAGAGCGAACCACTTTAAAGTCCGTCGGACTTGGTGGTTCTCATCCCTCTACTGCTTAAATAAACACTAAAAAACTCCCGGAGATGGATTGTCTTAGTCGCTCGCATTTAACGGGTCTGCGGATTTTCTTTTCAGAAGCTCTGCTTCTTTCAAAGAAAACTCCTTCGCCCTCAGCTCGCTCCCGCCGAACCACTTTAAAGTCCGTCGGACTTGGTGGTTCTCATCCCTCTACTGCTTAAATAAACACTAAAAAACTCCCGGAGATGGATTCGAACCACCGTTGGAAGAGCCAGAATCTTCAGTCCTGCCGCTAGACGATCCGGGAATATATCTATATTCTAGCATAAAAATTTTTTTGACAAGCAAAAAACAGCAAAAAATAATTTTATACGTTTTAAACTTATAACAATGTATAACTGTGAAAGATAAATCAATGAAAATAGACAATACCTCTAGTACAAGTTTTCAAGCAAAATTTATAGTAAAAGATGACGCAAAACTACTTAAATCATGCTCAAAACGCTTAAATAAAATTGCAAAAAGTTTTGAAGAAAAAACCGCTAACTATCCAAACGATTCTTTTACCCTGCATCTGGATAAATGTAATGACGCTACTTTCATTGCCAGAATAGGGAAATACAAAGATACTACCCCACTGAAAGAAAACGGATTGGAAACACTCCTTTCTTTTACTAACAAAACCATAGTTAATAAGCTTGTTAAAATCTATAATGCCGCTCATAAGTGTGCAAAATTAAATAAAAGTGCTGAAAAATTTATCCATAACACTGAAAAAACATCACCAAGAAATAAAGCTCTATACACAGAGCCGATTCGTGATGTTATTAAAGATGCTGTGGGAAATATTAAACTGGATACCGTAAAAAATGATAAATACTTAAACGAATACGTTATTAAAGCTTTGATGTAAATCCATATTAAAACTCTAATAATTTTCTTAAAATTACAACATGAGATTGTTAAGAAATGTAAAATCCACGCAAAACGAGTAAACATTTCGTAACAATCTCATGTTTTTTCGTGCTTTTTTGCCCGCTTCAGTAAACTTTTATTTCTTTTTGTAACGATACGAAAAATCACCCTAAAGTTCAGTAAAAATAAGCCGTAAACACATATATCAAGGTAGTAATTTAGGAATATGTGTTTATGAAAAAAGTATTTGTTGTTGTTTTTGCATTTTTGTTTTTAACATTGAATCAGGCTTTAGCTTATAATGTAAAAGATTATTCTTCTGATCCTACAATTCTCTCTGCTTTAAGATTGTTGGAACAGAGCGGTGAAACAGATGTCTTTGCTAACCTTGAAAGAAATGATGTAAAAATTAAATTTCAGGCACTTTCAAGCTATGGACAGACAGTATATGCTGCTAACATGTATGATGAGTTTGGAAGAAGAATTATTGTTATTAACTCATCTTTCAAAAGCGCTCCTATTGAACAAATTGCTTGTTTAATAGCACACGAAAGCTGCCACGTTGCAAGAAAAGCAACTCTTGAAGAAGAAACAACCGCTACTCAAAAAGAAGCAGCTTGCTGGACAAAATTAAAAGTTGCTTCTAAAACTTATCCGCAAACAAAATTAACAAAAAGATTAGACAGAATCGCAGGTCTATACCTCGCTTCTGACAGCAATACAAACTATGTTCACAATACAATTGCGAGCAGCAGTTTCTACAGAAATCAATTCGGACTTAATTAGTGCGTAAGCACATATTCCGATCATTCTCCTGTTTGCTTCTGCATACGGGAGTTTTTTTATGCTAAATATTTCTGTAAAGTCGTCTTATCAAAAACTTCTATACTATCTCTTGAATGAATAAACACAAGACAAGAAATTAAACTTTTAAATGACTGAAAATCTTCAAATGCAAGCTTTTGTCTTAAATCTGTCATATTATTTGCCATAAATTCGGTTATAACAGTCTTATCGTTATAATAAAGTTCAGATAAAAATTCAAAAGCTTCTCTGGTCTTAATCCCCTCAAGATAAATTATATCCGGAGACTGAAACTCAACATATCTCAAAGCCTTATCCATATTGAATCCGATATTTTCATTCAATTCGCACTGATTAACATCTTTTAACTCATACTTTGCAATAGATTCAATTGTCATAATATTTTTCTTCGGATTTGCAATTTCCATCAAAAGTGAATAAATAATATGTGTTTTACCGCTCAAAGGAGATCCGCACACCAAAATTATACCCGGATTCTCCGAAGCTGCAAGCAAAATACTGCGCTGTTTTTCATCCGAAATAATATGATCTAGTTTCGTTGGAGGTTTGTAAATCTTTAAAGAAATTCTCTCTCCCATAATAGTAGGGAAACAAGATACAGATGCTATCAAAATAGTGTTATCAACCTTAAAGCAAAGTTTTCCTAGCTGAGGAATTTCACATACTGACGGATCTAAATTAGATAAAGTCTTTAATTTTGCAACAAATGCAGAATTTAAAATAGCAGGAATTGTCCCCTTATCCAATGGCTCGCCGTTTTGCTTAAAAACAACTTTCAAGCCTTCTTCCGTCTGTTCAAAGTTTAACTCATGAACATCCTCAATAATTGCCTGCTTTAAAATAGCTCTTATAACCCTCGGAATATGTTCCTCTCCGGAATCTTCTTTATGAAGTTCCTCCGTCCAGTCAAACTCCTCGCCCTCATTTGTCAACACAATGTTTTCAACAGTATCAGCTACCTTATAATACTCATCAATCTTTTTCATTATACTGACTTCAGAAGCTATAACCGGCTCAATTGAACATTCCGCTGTTTCTATAATCTTATCTATCGCAAACAAATCTAACGGATCTGCCATCGCTACAGTCAAAATCTCTTCTATTTTAAATAACGGAATAATCCTATATCTTCTGGCATCCGCAAAATTTATAAACCCAAAGCACTTAGGATCCGGTGAATAATCCTCTAAATTAACATACGGAATATGCAGCTTTGATTCTAAAAACTTTAAGAGTGTATCCTCTGTTAAAATCCCTGAATTTATCAATGCCTGACCGATATTAATATTCTGAACATTAGCTAACTCTTCCGCCTTCTCCAACGTTTCATAAGAAACTATCCCGTCCCTTACTAGTTCGTATTTTAATTTTTCTAATGTTTTATTATTTACCGTTTCCATGTTTTATACCCTTTTGTCGGGAGGCATTTCGTCTCACCTGCTAATCTGTTTTACCTTGCCTTGCCTCCCTCTACCGTCAACTTACCGGTTGGTTCGCGCCGGTTGGTTTACCACGGTCGGGAGGCATTTCGTCTCACCTACTAACTTGATTTTTGTCTCCCTCTCCTTGAGGAGAGGGGTGGGGTGAGGTGTCAACCATCACCTTTTTTAACCTTTTGGCGGGAGCTCTTTTATTTACCCCTCGCCGAGGTATTCCTGAACCTTCTTAACTATTTGGTCGAGTTCAAATGGTTTTGTTATATACTCATTAGCACCGGTTTCTTCCCCAATCATTTTATCCTCAAGCTGAGAACGTGCTGTTACCATTATTATCGGAATATCTTTGTATTTGTTGTCATACTTTAAAAGACGGCTAATCTTATATCCGTTAATCTTTGGCATCATAACATCCAAAATAATCAAATCCGGCATAATTTCTTTTGCCAATCTCAGCCCGTCCTCGCCGTTAAAAGCCGTATAACATACAAAACCGGAGACTTCTAGTACAAATTTCAGGCTTTCTACAATATCCTGTTCATCATCAACTATAAGAATCTTTTTCATGTACCTCTCCTTCAATCTCATATGAAAACATTATATCACATTTTCCGTACAGGTTCTCCTTTTGAGCTGTAAGCGTATCAATTTTTTTCTTTAAAAATTCACACGAAGGTTTATCACCATCCATTACAACCATAGAAAGTGTAGTAACACCGCCATCCCTTTCAATAAGTGAATTCGACATATATGTTTTGTTAAGCAAATTTTCTTCTTTCATCAAATTATTAATAACTTCATCCGTTGATTTAATTCTGATAACGGCAGCCGTCGTTCCGCTGGAACGGGCTTTTTGTATAAGCTGTTTTTTAATCATATTAAAGTTGCTCTTATCATTTGCAACCGGAATAACAAAATAGAAGCGGGAACCTTTATTGATTTCGCTGTCGCACCAGATTGCACCGTTATGGGATTCCATAAGCTGTCTTGCAATCGGAAGTCCGAGTCCGGAGCCACCAACCTTTCTTGAAAGCGAGTTTTCAATCTGAGCAAACTTATCAAATACGTGATTCAAGTCTTTTCGCTCAATACCTATACCGTGGTCCTCCACGCATACCTGAAGATAATTCCCCTGCAAGTTTTTAATATCCTCTTCAAAACAGTGATCGTATTGAAGTTCACGGGCATTGACCACTCTGGAAGTTATTTCAATCTGGCCTGCCGTAGGTGTAAATTTTATCGCATTGGAAACAAGGTTCGTCAAGACCTGCTCAAGCCTGTTCGAGTCAGCATAAATCTCTACGGAATCACCTTTTGGTTCATATTTAATAGTTAAATCTTTCTCTTTTGCAACTTCGGTAAGGTTATTTTTAACATATTCAATAACCGGTTCAATATGAATAAGTTCAAATTTGAAATCCATTTTACCGGCCTCGATTTTAGATATATCAAGAAGATCATTAATGATTCCGGAAAGTCTTGTTGCATTCCGCTTGCCCATAAGAACAAACTTTTCTATATTCTCGGTCATCTCACCGGCTTTTCCGCTTAAAATAATATCCATCGCGTTTTTAATAGCCGTAAGAGGTGTTCGAAGTTCGTGAGATACAATCGAAATAAATTCAGATTTTAAACGTTCAAGTTTCTGTAACTTTCTGTTTGTAGCTTTTAATTCCTGCGTAAAAGATGCACTCTGAAGCGGTATAGTCACCTGCTGAACAAGAGTCTGAAAACATGTTGCATCTTCAGTAGTAAACGGTTTTTCACGGTATATTTCCGTAAACCCGAAAAACTCATCATTAAGCATTATCGGCGCAAACATATTATCATATCTTAAGACTGAGAAATCATATTCATCAATATTGTGTTTAATATTTTTTTCAATCTTAAGATTCCCAATTTTAATATCAAATGGCGGATCGCTAAGAAGTGATTTATAACTCAATATCGCCCGAAGCTTTAAAGCCTCAAGAAGTCTGTCTGAAACTTTATGCAGGGAATTAATTATCAAAACAGGTTCCCGCTCGGAGCGAAACATCAATGTACAAGAAAGTTCAAAGTTAAGAGATTTTTCAATCCCCTCAATCATAATTTTTAAGAGTTTGTCTTTATCCAGAGACCCTGCCAGCTGTGAACTGGTGTTATAAAGAACATTTAGCTGATATAAACTTCTTGCAAGCTCCTGATTGGAACGCGCCATTTTCAAAAGTGATTGCCTTGTTTTTAATGCAGAATCTACTGTTGCGGATAAAAGCTTTTTATCAATAGGAGTTTTAATAAAAAGATTTATATTGTGTGTAACATCTTTATTATGAGAAACTTCTCCAAGGATAAGAAGGGTTACAACAGGATACTGTTTAATTTTTCTGCAAAGCAATTTTAATTCAAGGCATTTAATATCCCCGTCAATTATAACAATATCGGGTTCTTCCACTTTCAAAGCATCAAAAACCATCATCTCATCAACAGTTGAGATAACTTCATCTGACGAGAAAACCTCCCTTACAATTTTTTCTTTCCCGCTATCCTCGCTAATCAACAAAAACTTTGTCATAATTACATGATAGCAAAAAGGGATAATCGGGTAAAGGGGTAAAAAGGGAGAAAATTATTACAATTACTCTTTTATAACACTCCAGAATACAGGCGTTTTAGTATCATAATCAGTCATATCAATAACTCTGTAACACGGAGCATTCTGAGTTGCAACATGTAAAATTCCATTTACAGTCTGCTCATTATTTACTCCGAAATGTCCCGCAAAAACAGCCTTTACATTATCATACTTTGCCAGGAGTTTTAAATATTCATCAGCCTTAAACGTATAATGCGATTCTCTCTCAGCCGGAGGTATTATAGGAAAATGCTGGAAAATCACGACATTTTTATTTTTATAAAAAGCCAGCTGCTCATCAAGCCATTTCAAAACATCAGCTTTATAATACCCCATAGAACTCGGAATAACTTCTTTTGAACCATCCGCAACTATGAAAACTACGTTATCTTTTTCAAAAACATAATTTGGAGATTCAATTTTTTTATGTGACTTTATATTTTTTTTCAAAAGGTTTACATAATCTTTTTTTCCAAGCCCTCTTTGTTTGTTAACATCTTTATTTCCTAGAACCACATAATAAGGAATTTTTAAATCTTTAGTTTCTTTCAAAAACCCTTCAAGATTTTCAACTGTCGGCTTGGAAATATTATTTCCGGTAAAAACAACAAACTCTGCTGCCGGTTCCTTATTGATCTTTGATACAAGATCCTGGAGCCTTTCAATCGATTTTTCATCAGCGGTATTATACATTGTATCTGTTACCTGAATAAATCTCATATCTTTGGCAAATACGGAAATGGATCCGAGAACAAAAACAAATACCAGCATTAATATTTTTTTCATAATGAAAAACTCCTATAATATAATGATTTTACCATAAAAACAGTGGTAAAAGTTCTAAAATAAGTTATAATATACATGAAAAGTACAACTTAGGAGTCTGAGTATGTCTTTCGAAGATATCAACCCAATCAATCCTATCAGAGCTCAATCAACCTACAAAGACGGCGGCGGCCTTGGCGGCGGCGGTATGTATATGCGGCAGGGTAAACGAAAAAAAGAAGATGATGAAGATCTTTTTGAGTACAGTGAAGACAAAAATGATAGTGAAATTACAATGGACACAGAAATACCTGAAAAGGATATCCCGCAGGATACCCTTTTCAATAAATTCGTAAATTGGTTTAGAATAGGAAAAGATTAGGATTTTTTCTTAAAAATATTTTTAACTTTCTCCAAGCCTTTAACCCCTGTATCTTTTGCTTTACTGCACCATTCATAGCATTTTTCCGCTGCAGGTTCTGCTTTAGATAAAACTTTTTTAACTTTTTCATTTGATATCTTATTTAGGACTTTCTGCTTATGTGCTATTCCCAGCCCGCCTATTATCAATGCTGCAGCCCCGGCTAATCCTGCAATCACTTTTATTGCATTGCCGCCTTTTTCTTCATAATAGTCGTCACGCCCTTTAAAATTTAAATTATAACAGTTTGGTTTATCAGGCGGACAATCCGCTTTTTTAGCTCTATACGCAATGCTTCCTGATGCTTCCGGATTATTTAATAACACATTATACATAAAAACCTCCACAAGATTGAACACACTTCTATTACATGAAAAACCTTTTTTCGAAAGAAATTGCCAAAATGTTAAGAAATATTAACCCGTAATATCTGTTTTTGAATTCTATTTGAGATTTTTACGCCTGTCTTCCAGCTGTTTTTTTATACATATTTGTGAAATGAAATCCCTGTCAGACTCTGAAATTTCCGTAAATCTAAATGACATTTTATAGCCGGACTCAGTTTTTTCATCTCTTATATATTTAACTTTTGTTTTGACCTGCCTGTTATTCGCCGTAATACTCAGCCAGGCAATTTCATTACCGATTTCCCGCTGCGGCAGAGTAAGACTTACTCCGCTTGCTGAAATATCAGCCGTTTGAGTTTGTATATTTATAATTTCACCATTTAAACGATAAGAAAAAATACAGTCAAGAGCCAGTTCAACCCTGAAATATTCCCGATTTTGCTGATATTCAAGACTTGCCGGCGGAATTACAAAAAAGAATGTATACGGCTCATCATTTTCAACTTTTCGTAAAGTCGTTTTTGTTCTGTAAAGTCCATCCGTACAAACTATACTAAGAGTTATATCCTGAGGAGTTTTTATATGTAAACCGTCTTCAAACTTAGCACAGCACATCATTTCCGTCTTGGTAATACTTCTTATTGCGGCTCGAACGGAACATGCTCTCTCTCTGGAATCCTGATAAAGGATTTTTACATATTTTATGTCTTCGGGATTCATATTAAGTATCATACTCAGCTTATTTTACCATATTTTAAAATCGTGTACAATTAACAGAACTTTTCTAATATAATATAAATATTATGAAGGGAATAATTTTTGACTTTAACGGAACCTTATACTGGGATTCCAAATTACATTACGATGCCTGGAGGGAATATTCCAAAATCCTGAGAGGATATGAGTTTACCACTCAGGAAATGCAGGAAAAAATGTTCGGGCATACAAACGAAGATATTATTGAATACGCTATCGGTAAAAAACCTTCTAAAGAGCTTGTTGAAAAATACGGAAGAGAAAAAGAAGCTCTTTACAGAAAACAATGTCTTCTGGATAAAGAAAATTTTCATCTGGCCCCGGGCGCTGTAGAATTTTTGGATTATCTGAAAGAAAAAAACATTCCGCGCACAATTGCTACAATGTCAGAGTGGGATAACGTTGAATTTTATATAAAAGAGTTTCATCTGGAAAAATGGTTTGAAATTGATAAAATAGTTTATTCAGACGGAACAATTCCGGGAAAGCCGGCTCCTGATATTTTTCTTATAGCGGCAGAAAAAATTAATCTCAAACCTTCAGATTGCATAGTGGTTGAAGATGCTTACGCAGGAATCAAGGCAGCAAAAAGTGCCGGTATCGGAAAAATTATTGCAATCGCATCTATGGAATCTCTTGATTTTTATAAAAAGATGCCTGAAGTTGAAAGTATTATTAAAAACTTCAATGAGTTTGATAAAAGTCTGTTTAGTGAATTAGCACCATCTGTTAATTAACCCGCCGATAAGATTTCCCGCAACGCATCCCAGCCCTGCTCCGAGACCGGCGCCCAGACCAAACATCATTGCATTGCCCGGATGAAAACAACCGCCCCCGAAAGGAAATATCGGACCGCAGCCCATAAACGGCATTGGAGCACATCCCCAGGAAGGTCTTGGTGCACATATTGGCGGTGGTGTGAATACTGAAAAACAGCACATATTATTTTCTCCTAATTATCCCTGTTGTATATATAAAGTATTTATCTTCATGAAAATTGCCTTTTAGTAACATAAGTTTACAAAATGAGAATTTAAAAAAGTTCCATAAGGTTGCAAGAAAATGTATATTTTTCCGTAAACTCAAATTATGCTAAAATCTTTTTATGATAAAGAAATTTCTTTTATTTTTGATCTCAATTTATCAAAAAATATCTGCTCTGACACCGTCCAGATGCAGATTTTATCCGACTTGTTCCGAGTACACAAAACAAGCAATAACAAAATACGGAGTATTTAAAGGCGGCTGGCTCGGGGTAAAAAGGATCTGCAAATGCCATCCGCTTAATGAAGGCGGATATGATCCCGTGCCTTAAAGTACACCTTCTAAATCGTATTCAGATGAGCCGGTTATTTTTACCATCTCTATATCACCCGGAACTACATGCTTATCAGTTTTAATATTTACAACTCCGTCGATTTCCGGCGCGTCATACTGAGTTCTTGCAATAACCTCTCCTTCATCGGAATAACATTCTATAATGCACGGAATAGTTTTTCCGACAAAAGTTTTATTTCTCTCTTTAGAAATTTCCTGTTGGATTTCCATTAATTCTTTATACCGTTTTTTTGCAACTCGTTTTGGAATTTGATTCTTCATGGAATAAGAAGGGGTTCCTTTTTCTCTTGAATAGCAAAATACTCCGGCGCGATCAAATCTCATATCTTTAATAAACTCTTTAAGATGCTCAAAATGTTCATCAGTCTCGCCCGGATAACCTGCAATGAATGTTGTTCTTATAGAAACTTCCGGAATAATTTCTCTTATATGCTTAATCATTTTTCTGTAATCATTCGCCGGACGATTCATAAGTTTTAGCATTTCAGGATGTGAATGCTGAAGCGGTATATCAATATATTTAACCACTTTGTCACATTCTTTTATTGTATTTAAAAGTTCATCATTCATCATTGTAGGATAAGCATACATTACTCTTATCCAGCCCAGATTTTCAATATTATTAAGTTCTCTTAAAAGCTTAGAAAGCATTGGTTTTTTGTATAAATCAATCCCATAGCTTGTACTGTCCTGAGCCACCAGAATAATTTCCGTCACACCTTTTTTTACAAGATTTTTTGCTTCTGAGACAATATCCTCAATTTTTCTTGAATGATAATTTCCTCTTAGGTAAGGAATTATACAATAACCGCATCTATAGCTGCAGCCGTCAGCTATTTTTATATAAGAACTTGCTCCCATAGTTATCTGCTGACGTTCAACATTTTCGGGATAAATATAAACAGGTTCTTTAGAAACCTCTTCTACATAATTATCTTTTTCAACTTGTTTTAAAACTTCAACGATTTTTGTAAAATCTGTAGTCCCGACTACAGCAGAGATTTCCGGAATTTCTTTTTTTAATTCTTCCGGATGTTTTTGGGAAAGACATCCTGTTACAATAATTTTTTTCCCTTTATCTGCCATTTCCAAAACAGAATGGATAGATTCTCTTTCCGCATCACAGATAAAAGAACAGGTATTTATTATCACTGTGTCTGTTTCATCCTCATTCAGGGTAATTTCATATCCGTTTTGGGATAAGATACCTAAAATGAGTTCTGAATCTACAAGATTTTTTGCACAGCCGTGACTTATTAATGCTATCTTTTTCATAAGAAAATTTTAGCATGGAAAACATCTCAGCTCAACAATTACAGCAGATTTACTTTGAAAAATTTTTGTCAATACTAATTTGGTGATTTTTGAAGTAAAGATTTGTAAAAATGAATTTTATTTAGTATTAACGGGGAGCATGGGCAATTGTAAAAATTTTTTGAAAATTGTTTACTTGATAAAAAAAATGGAAAGATTATTATAAGTACATAGTTGAAAGGAGTGATGGCTGCGAGACTTGGGGAGAAGTCACAAATCAAAAAAAGAGGAAAAAATAAAATTACTAATCACAAATTAATTTAAAATTTTAAGAGGAGATTTAAAAAAAATTTTTTGGGGTAGGAGATTATTGGGTTAATGGAAAACTTGTCATAAGACAAGTTTTTTCTTTTTTTGTATCATATGCGAATTTCTTTCTCTTTTGATGGCAAAAAAGAGAAAGAAATTCGCATGAAAGAATACAATACAATAAACATTATGTTATAAAATATAATAAAAAAGGAAAAATAAATGATAACAAGAGAAGTTAGAGAATGGATGGAAAAAGTCCAAAGAAGACAGTATTCATATAATGATGCAATGGAAGAATTTATGAGATTCGCCCCTTACTTAACAAGGGAAGAATTAAAAATGATTAAATCGAAAATAGATCAACTCTCGTAACGATTCCCAAAACTTCATTATTATGATTAACAACAATAGCCCACTCGGTAGAATTTGAATGCAATCTGTAATACGCAGTATAAAGATTATCCTCCGGATACACAGTCACAGGATTAGTATCAAGAATACGGCTTGCGATAACAGTTTTCATCTTTGAATCAACCAGCGCATCTTCAATATCGGATTTTGTTATTATTCCGCTTAACCTGTTATGTTTATCTACGATAGGATAAGCACTGTGATGCTCTTTATTCATACATTCAAGAATCTCTCCGATAGAAGAGTTGTTCTTAAAACTTTTTACTTCATTCATCAAATCCTTTACCTGAATATTCTCCGGAATATGAACGCTTGATGAGGTTTTGTATTGATTAACAACAAGCTGGGCGTAAATAGGTTTATGATTAAAACTCTCTGCCGTTAAATCCGCAATCGCCGCAACAAGCATCAACGGTAAAATACAATCATATCCTCCGGTCATCTCAAAAACCATAACAACCGCAGTAATCGGAGTTCTGGCAACAGCTGCTAAAAATCCTGCCATACCGAGGGCAGACACCGCAAGCAGATTAAAATCCAGCCCCAAAGAATTTGAAAAATAGCCTGCAATATACCCCAGAAAAGAGCCGAGCATAAGCATCGGAAGGAATATTCCTCCGGCAGCTCCGGAGCCGAAACACAAAGGCGTAATAATGAACTTTGCAAGAAAAATTATTCCGACCAGAACTATAGGCAGTTTATTTTGCAATAACATTTCTACAGTACCGTTTCCGGATGACAAAATATAAGGCAGAAACAAACCCGCAATTCCTGTTATTAATCCTGCAAGGGCCGGTTTTGCATAGTCCGGAATTTTTATTTTTGAATAAAATTTATTAAAGAAAAATATTGTTTTTGAAAACAATACTCCTAAAACTCCGCATAGCAAACCAAGGAAAATGCAAAATACTGTCATATTCAAATTAATTTCAATCTGAGGAAGAGAAATATTGAAAGAAGGATTTGCACCGACTATATGTCTTGCGACACCGGCAGCCGTAACAGTTGAAACAAGGACAGGAAAAAGCATCGACGGCGTAAATTTGTGGGTTAATTCTTCAAGCACAAAAACCGTACCTGCAATAGGAGCATTAAAAGTTGCACCTATAGCAGATCCCGCACCGGAGGCGATAAGTTTATCCCTGTTATTACCTTTTAGATTAAAAAGTCTGCCGACAAAAGAACCTGCACCGGCTCCTATTTGAACACTCGGTCCTTCTCTGCCCAGAGAAAGTCCGGTTCCGATTCCTATTACACCGGCAAAAAATTTAACAAATATTGTCCTTATTCTTATTAATTTTCCGCTCCTCAAAAGTGCCGCTTTTACATACGGAATTCCGCTTCCTGATGTTTCAGGAGCTAATTTACAGACCAAAATTCCTGAAATAAGTCCGCCTAATGTAGTTATAACAAGAAAAATAAAAGGATGCGGGAAACAAAATCGCTTTACCAAATCAAAAACTATATCAATTCCTTCTCTGAATAAAACAACCAGTAAACCGGCTAAAAGTCCGGTTAATACAGCCTGGAAAAAAATTTTAATAAAATCCCTTTTCATATATTTTATTATATCTGTAACATGTCTTAATGAAATACTCAAAACATAGCAAGTTTTTGCGCATAAAATACTTTATAATCATGTAGACAGGTTTTTTCAAAGGTTAGGTAATGATTAGCAATAATTATTATTACAATATGAATAATTATGCTTATAATCCTCGGTTCAAAGCAGCAGAGGCATCTGCACCGTTGGAAAAACCTATTGAAGTTGTTCAAAAAACTATCGAGGAATCTGTTAACATACTTGCTCCCGAGCCTAAAGATGAAGAAAAGCGCAAAATAAGAAATCGCGCAATCTGGGCAGGCAGTACGGTTTTAGTTGCATCAGCCCTTGTTGCACTCATAAACCCGAGAAGTTCAGGAAAAACTTTAAGACGTATTCAAAACTGGCAAAATAAAGCAAAAATTAAATTAGAAACAAGCGATAAAAACTCTTTAGCAGGAAAACTATACCACCTGGCTGCTAAAACGACTGAAGGTGCTTACAAATTTCTGAATTTTACCAATACCTTCAACGCCGGTAAAGATATGGCCGTTCAAAATTTACTGGCACGCAAGTCCGTTCAAAAGGCTGATGACAATCTATTTCTTAAAATATGGAAACCAATACATAACGGTATTGCAACCGTTATGAAAAAGCCTTGTGAATATATAACCCGGGGATTTGATGCAGTAACAAGAAATACTGTTACCTCAGGTTATAAAAGTTCACTTAAAAAAATGAATAAAACAGAAGGCCTGATAAAACTTTATATGGAAAAACTTTCCCCTGAAGAAAAACAGATTGTAAATGCAAAATTAAAAGAAATTGCCGAGCTAAAGAAATATTTTTCACAAGAAAACACTATTGCAAGATTGGATAAACAGGAAAAGTTAATGTCAAATCTTGAAGAAGATTTCTCAAAACGTTTTGGAGTTTTCTGGAAAGGTTTTGATAAAAACCAGCCAAGTCAATGGAAAAAACATATTGGAGATAATATGTCTTTCTGGGCTGAAGATATGTTACAGTCTAAAAAAGATAAACTCATTAAAGAAGGTGCTGATGTAGTAGATAATATAGTCGGAAACTCTGATAAAAAAGGTCTCTATACAGATATCATGGATATTCTTTCATCAAAACTCACTCCTGAAGAGAAGCTGGCCCTTGAAGAATCTGTCGTAAAAACATCAAAAAAATTGAAAAAATCAAATTGGAATGAGTGTGCAGAATATTTTGATAAGAAAAGAGACCTTGTCCTTGGCAGCGCGCTATCAGACGGATTAGGCGCTATTGGCAGTTTGGGATTATGCGGACTTGCCGTTGGCACTGCTCACACAAAAGAAGATCGGGTTTCCAAGACATTAACCCTAGGTTTCCCTGCTATCGCAGGTTTAGGAACATCCCTTGTCCTTGCAATGAGATTGGTGCCAGGAGTAAAAGCTCTGCTTTTAGGTAGTGCTATCGGCGGAGTTATGAGTATTATAGGTGCAAAATCAGGACAATATGTGGCTCAGCATATGCAAGATTCAAATGCTGCTCAACCGCAGCAGAATCAATCCCCAAAACCGTCAAGTGTTACAACAATTAATCCACAGGAGGTAAAGCTTAATGCTTAACGTATTTTTTCAACAATGTTTAGAACATTTTTTCGCAATGTTTCGTAATCCGTGTTATTGTCGATTAGAAAATCCCAATCTTGAATATTATCAAGATCAACTTCGGTAACATCCCCTTCTCCTACGAGTTTACCTCCTCGGGATTCTCTTATTTCTCTTGAGGCTTCTATTCTTATGGAGATAGCACCTGCGGATTTAAAAACCTCATATTCGTGTTTAATTCTGACATCAGTAACAACGATTTTGCCTTGCTGGGATATAATTTTTTCAAGCCAGTAATCCGGTGATTGGGCTCTTCCCCAGTTGCCTAAGTCTATTAAACCCTGCCTGTATTTTGGTTTATTGGCTTCAATTTCTTCAAACGTAAGATTGTGTTCTTTTGCGTATTCTATTTTGATAATATCGCCCATTGCACAGCGATGGTATTCCGGCATCACTTCCAGCAGAATTTTTGCTGCCGTATCTTTGCCGGAGTATTGTTTGCCTGAAAATATAATTATTTTATCTGCCATATTTATCCATAATTAAGTAATGAGTTTATTTTAGCATATTTTTATTTGTAAATAAACTTAATTCCCGATTCACAGCTCACGAATCACGAGCCAACACCTCACCCCACCCCTCTCCTGTAAGGAGAGGGGGATATCTTAGTCACCCGGCCACATAATCCTCGATTCACGACTCACGATTCACTACTCACGAGTAGCAAATTTATTCTTTCGGATAGTTTTTAAAATCTTATTTTTCATTTAAAATAAAACTTAAAAAAAAGAGGTGAGTATGTTTAAAAAAATCTGTATTGGTCTGGGAATTTTTGTTGTAGTAATTTATGTACTATTTTTAATTCTTCCGTTTATTATTACTCCAATTGCTAAAGGATATATTCCGACAATCAAGAATGAGATAACAAAAGCAACGGGGCTGAATTCAGAAATAGAAGGTCTGCAGGTTGTGACAACTCCAAAGCTGACTGCAGGATTGAAAGTCGGGCGCTTTGTTATACTTACTCCGGACGGAAAAGAAATTTTGAATGCAGACAATTTTCAGGTAAAAATGTCTTTACTTCCTCTTTTAGCAAGAAAAATAAGAGTGGATCTTGTTCAGCTTAATCGTGCTGATATTACGCTCGGGCTAAATAAAGACGGAAGTTTTGAAATAGAAAAATATTTACCGAAAACAGAAGAAGAAACTTCTTCTGTTGAAACAGCAAAAGAATCTGCTGAACCGTTTGTTTTACCGCTGGGATTTAAACTTTCCAATCACCTTCCGGATATTAGAGTGGGCGGCTTTACCGTTGCTTTTGTGTCTGATAAAGTTTTCAAAATTACAGGCGGCGAAACTAATATAACAGATTTTATTTTGAATAAAAGTATAAAAGTTAACTCTTCCGGTAATATGACTTTTGCCGGAGTTGAGCAGTTTAAATACAAAGTTAATCTTAATAACAAAATCATGCCTGATTTGGATTTGAATGAACTTCTATTCAACCCTCAGCCAAGCAAGCCGGGCGCAAAGAAAGAAGAAGTCAAAATAAATATATATGATATCTTAAACGCTTTATATAAAAACAAAATTACAGCTTCTGTAGATACTGATTTAAAACTAACTAAAACTACAAGAGACGGTTATTTAAAGCTCGATAATCTATCCGTTCTTGTAGGAAACGAAAGCCTTCCTTCCAGCACTGCGGAAATGTTTTTTAAAGGTGAAAATATAGATATAGAATCACTTATTTATACAGCAAAAGGAGAGACAACATCTGTTAAAGGTTCCGTAAAAACAGGTAAAAAACCTAATATTGATATGAATATTAAATCTCTTCTTGAATTAGCTAATGTTATGAAAATTGTTAAAACCGCAGCTCTTTCTTTCGGTATTAAGGATTTAGAAACACTGAGTGCTAACGGTTCTGTAGATGCCGATTTTAATATTAAATCCGATATGAAAACGGTTACTTCTAACGGTTATGTAAAAGTTCCGTCTGCAAAAGTAAGATACGGGCTTTATGATATAACTATTGATAAAATTAATGCTGATGTAGCACTTGCAAACAATAACATTAATATAAAAAATATTGGATTTTCAATATTTAATCAGCCGCTTAAATTCTATGGAACAATCAGTCAAAATGCAGAAGCGGATTTACACTTGACCGGAGATAATCTTTCTGTCAGAGGGCTTATTGTAGCGGCAGGTCAGGCAGCATTGCTCAAAAATAATAATGTATCCGGAACTGCTAATTTGCATGCCGCAATCAAAGGCAAGCTCGATAAAATTAAGCCGGAAGCAACTGTTACTTTGAATAACTTTAAATTCCCGATGGCATTTCTAACTATTCCAAAAGCTGAAGCTAAAATCGGAGAAAAAGATATTCAAATAACAAACACTCCTGTTATTGTTGATAAGATTAATTTCACTGTTTCAGGAAAAATCAGTGATTATCTTGCAGAAAAAATGGCTCTGAATTTTGTAACCGCAGGTGATATAAAATCAACTCTCACCGGTGATATAAATGTTTACAAACAGACCTTAAATCTTGTTTATGATGTTCCGGCTTCCTCAAACATTGTTGTTCCGATGTTTGCTAAATCAAAAATGACATTTAACGGAAAAATAAATATTACAGGCAGTATGATGAATCCGCAATTATCAGGTACGGTTTATGTTCCGGCTCTCAGCATTCCTGAAATTCCTGTAACAATGGATAATCTTGCAGCATCATTAAACGGATCAATACTCAACGGCAAAGCCACAGTGGCAAAATTTACATCCGGAGGTATTGCAGCGGAAAATATCACATCCGATTTTTCGCTTAAAGGAAATGATTTTTATCTTTCCAACCTGACAGGAAGCGCCTTTGACGGAAATATTAAAGGTAATATTATCTATAATCTTGCAAATGCAAAAACCACAGTAGATTTTGCAGGTGAAAATCTTAACGCGGAAAAAGCCGTTGCGGGAGCTGTAGGAATTAAAAATGCTCTTACGGGAACTCTCGGATTTAATACAAAATTAACTCTGACCGTTGCGGATTATAACGACATGATGAAATCTCTTGCCGGAAACCTGACCTTCAAAGTCGCAAATGGTTCTTTCGGCTCAATCGGCCGTATTGAGAATTTCTTCAATGCCGCAAATATTATTTCTAACGGAGTATTAAAAACAGCAGTCGCTTCGATCTCTTCTCTTGCAGGAGTAAAAGATACCGCTAAATATGAATATATTTCCGGAAACTTAACTTTCAAAAACGGCTGGGCAGAGTTAAAAGAAATAAAAAGTTCCGGCCCGACTTTAGCATACTATGTAACAGGTAAATACAATCTTATTAACGGTACTGCAAATATTAATATTCTGGGCCGTTTGGATTCTTCCGTTGTAGCACTTTTGGGGCCTTTAGGCGACCTGTCTGCAGATAAGTTACTTTCTTTTATACCAAAATTTGGCGCGCTCACATCTTCTATCGTTAAGAATCTGACTTCCGATCCTAAGAGCGAAAATATTGCACTGATTCCTGCACTTTCAAGCGGAAGCGAAAGTTATAAGAATTTTAAAGTTGTATTCAACGGCGGACTTGAAAGCACAAGTTCAGTTAAATCTTTCAAGTGGCTCACAACGGTTGATACTTCCGCTCTGGAAACACCGGAAGTTAAGATTGATGTGAAAGAAACTTTTAATACTATTAAAACCGGTGTAAGTGAAGATGTCTCTAATACCGTAAAAGGGGTTAGCGATGCCTTATCAAATCAGAAAGATGCACTTAAACAGTCTGCAGAAGAGTTAAAAAATCTGTTTAAGTTCTAGAAATCAAATTTTCTACAATAATCCAATCGGATTCTTCATCAATTTCAAATCCGGTCTGCGGGGGCATCTCGTAGACCGCGATTTTTCCTGAAAGACGGCATCTATATTTAATAATATTTTTTACTTTGTTAATATAGCAGGCTCCATTCTCGGCAATAATTCCCTGAAAATCCTGCCTTCTGGGACGGTTCTGGTAATCGTAGTTTATAGGTCTGATTCCTTCCGGCGTTTCTATCCAGTGGAATTGTTTTTCTCTTACTCCTGAAAAAATTGAGTCTGAGTTTGAATTAATATATTGTTCAAACATTTCGTCGATATATTTTGCTTTCAGAAGAGGTGAAGTTGCCTGAAT
>CALVCR010000044.1 GCA_944326125.1 Candidatus Gastranaerophilales bacterium
TAGAACACCCTGTGCATTGGCAAGTTACGGATTGGAAATTCATATTACCAACTTCCCAACCCTTAAACTTAGTCGGAACTTCTGTATATTGGTGGTTTTCCATAGCTAGCAATGCCGCGCCTATTGCCCCCATTGTCTGGTGATTTTGAGGAACAACAATTTTTGTATTCAAGGCTTCTTCAAACGCTTTAACCATGCCGGAATTAGTAGCAACACCACCCTGGAAAGAGATAGTAGGAAGGAGTTCTTTTCCTAATGCCAGGTTGCTCAAATAGTTTCTTACAAGAGCTTGACAGAGACCATAGAGAAGATCCTCAACCGGATAACCTAATTGCTGTTTGTGAATAAGGTCTGATTCAGCAAATACACCGCATCTTCCTGCAATACGAGCAGGGTTTTCTGATTTAAGAGCAGTTTCACCAAATTTTTCAATAGGTACATTTAACCTTTGTGCCTGATGGTCTAAAAAACTGCCTGTACCAGCAGCACAGACTGTATTCATCGCAAAGTCTGTTACTATACCGTCACGAAGGATAATAATTTTACTATCCTGACCGCCGATTTCAAGGATTGTCTGAACCCCCGGAATATTTGTGCTGGCAGCTACAGCGTGAGCCGTAATTTCATTCTTTATAACATCAGCACCGACAAGAGCTCCTGCAAGATTTCTTCCTGATCCGGTTGTACCGACACCCTGCACATTGTATTCACAAAGGGCTTGTTTAATAATTTGCTGCAAGCCATGCTGAACGGCATCAACAGGTTTCCCTGCAGTTTTTAACATATAAGAATCTATATACTTGCCTTTTTCATCAACCAGTGCTAACTTTGTGGTAACAGAACCAACGTCAATACCTAAATATACATCTAAACTCATCTTTTTTTCCTTCCCTATAGACGAACCTATTATAACACAAAAGTGTTTTTATGATTCTTTTAGATGTTTAAAGTGTTTATAAATATAAAGAATACCCAGTATGCCAAATACAATAACAATAAGAATATCAAATTTATGCCAGAGGTGTTTGAACATTTCCATATTTTCGCCAAATTTTACCCCCACGTATACAAGAAAATAACTCCAAACGAGTGAACCTAAAAAAGTCAGAGTAAAAAAGATTCTTTTTCTTGCTCTCAAAATACCGGCAGGCAGCGAAATAAAAGTCCTTATAACAGGCAGCATTCTGCATATAAAAAATGCCCAATCCCCATATTTTTCTACCCATTTATCTGCATCATCAAGATCTTTATGTGAAATTAAGAAATATTTGCCATATTTTTCAATAAACTTACGTCCGCCAAAATATCCTAAATAGTATGAAGGAATTGAACCCAGCACGCAGCCAAATGCTCCTGCCCATGCTGCAACGTGGAAATTCATTTCCCCTTTGCTTACAATGTATCCGGCAAAAGGCAATATTGCTTCACTCGGAAGCGGAATATTGCAAGATTCTATTGCCATTAGAAGGGAAATTCCCCAAGGACCCATATATGTAATAATATGCTCAATAAAGCTTATTAAATGTGATAGTATCAAGTTTATAAATTCCATAACTCCCCCTTTTACGTTTTGTTACTGTATAATAACAAAAACATTTAGAGAAATGAACAGTGAGTTAATTTTTAAGTTTAATCTATATGATATTTTTTCATTCTGCATTTTTTTAACAGTTTTTCATAATATTCTTTCTGTTCTGCCTCCGGAAGAGTTTTTGCTTTTTCTAAACCTTCAAAATATTTATTCTTTTTGTTAGCATAAGAAATATTTTTTAATTTTGTTGTACTATGGCAAATCATTGGTATTCCGATAGGACATGTGATAATTAAATCTGTAAGAACAATCCCAACTACAAGTTCTGCAATAGAAGCCCCTCTTGTAAAATCTGTTCTCGGATTCTCGTATTTTTTCGGTACATAATCTGTCCATTGTGGTGCGTTAGAAGGTTCCTCCGGTTGAATTCGTGTATCCCGAAGATGTAATGAATTTTCCTCGCTTAGTGCAAATACAGGTAAAAAAAAGCTCACAAGGCATAGAGTCAAAATTGATGTAAAAATTCTTTTCATAAAAACTCCGATTATAATTCCATGACAAATATGCTTTACAAAAGGATATCATAAAAATGGTAAAATTGAAAAGGGGCCTTTTGGACCATTTTTTCTAAAAAGTTGGCAAAATTGTCTTGCAATGCAGATATCTCAAGATTTGTCTGCTCTTCAAGATAGACGTCATACATTCCTTTATTCCACAGGCAGCTTATAAAATATGTTTTATAATTCAAAACTTGTGCAAGTTTAAAACTGCCCATAGGCAGGTAAATTTTTTTATTAAGAAATTTTACTTCCGTATTTTTTTCCGGATTATGTGAAGATACCCTATCTCCTGCGATAAATGCAATTCCCCCGTTTTTTAGATTGTCATCAAGTTCTGATACTGTCGTAACATCAAATTCTTCTATTGGGTATATTTTTAGGTTTTCTCGCTTTATTTCTAGCGAATTAATAAAATTATTAAATATGGTGCAGTGTTCTTTTTGCAGAAATATAGACACCGTTTCAGGCTGCGGGTATGTGTTATTATTCAAAAAGGCTTTCATTATATTAACATTTCCTATGTGGCTGCATATAAATAAAATCCCTTCTTTATTTTTTATTTGATTAAAGAATTTTTGTTCCAGTTCTTTATCTGCAAAAATAATATTGTTAATATTGTATGTTCCTGCAAAAACTTCCATTTTATAGACTAGAGCTGTTGCGTAGGAAAGTACATGACGGAAAGAATTAAGCAGTGATGGTTTGTGTTTTTTATTTTTTGTAAATGAATAAAGCGCGTCAAAATATTTTTGAGAATAGTATCTTAAATCTTTATTGGTTAGAAAAGTTACAAGTGCTACAAAAAATGCAATCGTAAGAACGATTTTTGTTCCCAGCAGCTTATATAAGTACCAGCTCAGGAGAAGTCTTTTTTCTCCGGCTGATTTTTCTTTTATATTAAACCATTCCATTCTGTTTACACTCCAATAGTGTATAATCGAAAGGGCCGATGTTATTGTATACTTTTGTCAGCGTTAAACCTGCTTTATTTATTAACTCTGTCATTTCTTTTTCAGTATACATTTTGCTTACGCCGTTAGCCATGCAAGTAAAATATAGCGAGATATGAACCAGAGAATATTTTGCGGCATCAAAAACTTGATTGTCTGTGAACGGTTCTAAAATAAATATTGAAGAATTTTCATCAATATTATTTTTTAAATCTGTTAAAATCTTGAGGATTTGTTCTTTAGAGAAACAGTCAAGAAACTGGCTCATTAAAATTGCGGAGTTACCCATTTTGGGGTAAATAATATTTGTGTCTAAAACATTGACCGGATAAAATTTGCATCCTTGAAGAGCCGGTTCATTAATTCTTTCAGAAATGTTTTCTGGAAGGTCAAGCATTGTAATTTCAATATTCGGGTTTTTAAGACATAGTTTTTCAAACTTTCCTGTATTGCCTCCAATATCGAAAATCCTGTTGAATTTTGATGAAATTATCTCAAAGACTTTATCAAAGCAGTTGTCTGAGTATAAATTATCAAAATTGTACCAGCTTGATTTCATTGGTTCAGCCAGTGCCGGTACAAGGGGATAGATGGTGGATTCTTTATCAGAAATAAATTTCTTTAATCCTTCCGGTGATTTACGGGTAAAAGATGCCGTTAATTCACTGGCTCCAAGATAACATATATTTCTTATAAAATTAAAATTTGCGATGGTCATTTCATCATACAGAAAAGCTTCACCTTCCGGTGTAAGGGAATACTTTTCTTCTGAGAGTTCTGCAATATTTATTACTTCGGCTACCTGTAAGAGCGTTCTTACGGTGTACTCATCAAGATTAAGCTCCTTTATGATATCTTGTTCAGTTACAGAATTCTTATCCAAAAATTTTAGAATGCCCAGATCAAGCATTGCCCCAAGTGCTTGAAAGCTCAATGGCGCAAAAACCAGCTTTTGTGCTTCAGATAAAGCTTCTATTCTGGAGTGTCTTTTTTGAGTTCTTGTAGTCATAAACAAATTATATCATATATTATTTTTTGACGGTAAATACTTCAATTAGAAGATAATTAAAAAGAACTCCCAGGGAAGTTGTTAAAGAAAGTGTGCTTATAAGTTTGAAAGTTGTGAAAGAAAGAAGCAAAAAGGATAATGCTGTTGTTATGCAAGCTAAAAATATTGCGGTTTCACTTTTTAACAGATTCTTTCTCCCGAAAATAGCGTAATCTACCGTAAATCCAAGAGCCAGTAGTAATCCGAGCAGGTTAAAAAGATTTAATTCCACCCCAATCAGACTGACAAAAGAAATTACAAATACTGATGATATGACCAGCGGCAGAAACATTTTTAGTGATTGTTTAAATCCATACGAAAAGAATAATATTAGGTACAAAAGTAAATATATTACAGGCAGTATTTTTAAAAATCCTATTCTGTAAAGTTTTAGGTAATTTGAGATTGTACCCTGAAAATCAATCACTTCAATATTAGAACTTTTTATTTCCGGCACTTTATCGGAAAAAGAAATGATAATTGAGGTCTGCGGGTTTAACAGTAAATCGTTAAAGAAAGGAAAATCTTTTAAATTAAGGGTTTGCGGCTGTGTATTCTGATTTAGTAGTTGATTTATCTGGGTTGTAGATAATATATCTTTGTATTCATTTAATTTGTTTTTGTATAAAAGTTTTGTTAATTTTTCATTTTCTTGCTGTCTTTTTATTGAAGGGATAAATTTTGAGATGCAAATATAAGTAGTGTTAGCTTTATCCAGTTGTGAGGTGATTTCTTCTTCCTCTTCTAAAAGGTTTTGTAAAGAGTTTCCTTTAACTGCTATTATGGTAGTTCTATCTGCTGTTTGGTTAGAAATTTCGTTGAAGAGCTGCTCTGCTTTTAACAGCTTTTTAGACGGAGTATAAAGAGCTGAGAGGGAGTCATTGAAATGGAGCCTTATAATTCCGGCAGCTATAATTACAGCGAGCAATATTATAATTCCGGTTTTAAATTTTTTGTTAAATTCGGGCTGAAAAAATCTTACAGGTTTTGGAAAATTAATGCATGGATAAATTGTCAGTATAAAAATATAAATAGCAATTAACCCTGAGTTAGTAAAGGTTGCAATTTGATTTAAAACATCAATTTTTAGAAAATATAATAAAGAGAATGCCATTATTGTGGATAAAAGGCTGAGGGTTAAGTCTTTAATAAAGTCTTTGTTAATTTTTTCAGCAAAAATATAATGATAAGAGTAGTCAATACCTATTCCTATAAGAGTAGTTCCGAAAAGGAATGTTACTATATGAAAACTGTTGAAGATTGTTTTTGAAACCGAAAAACCGGTCAGAAAACCAAATGCAATGCTGAGTGCAATAGGAAGTAATATTCTGAAGTTTTTGAAATAGAAATAGGTCAGAAAAATAATTAACGCTGTAATTAGTATGCATATTGTGTTTATTGAAACTGAACTTGATACAGATGTATGATATGTGTGGACAGGAGTTCCTCCCAGATAAATCTTGTTTCCGTTATGTGAATATGTGTTTTGAAGTTTTACTAATTTTGCAATTTCAGCATTCGGCTTTTTTAGTTCGGGATTGATTTTTAGTGTTTCGGTATCATAAATCTTGTTGTTATTGAATCTCTCAACTGTTTCAGAGCCTGCTGAATTACTTTTTATTGAGACCAGAAAATCCGTAAGCAGGAGAAACGGATCCTTAGCAAGTTCAACAACCGGAATTCCTGTCGGATTGTATAGTCTTTCCAGACCCTGTTGTTTTACGGCGTCATAGTTTTTATTAAGCAAAAGTTTCCGTGTTTGAGGGGAAATATAATTGGAAGGAGCTTTGCTGTACCAGTCAACTAGCTTTATAAAATCAGGATTTGTAAGTGTAAAGGATTTTTTATCAATATTTTGAAGAAAGTTTTGCTTTAAGTTTTCCAGAGCGCTTTCATCTTCTGCTTCAAAAATAACTTTAACGGTCTGTGACTGTTTATTCATTATGTTAATTATCTGACTGTTCTCAATAATCTCCTGAGGCAGTATTGATTTAGCAAGATTAGTTTCAACTTCGTTATTATTTTTTAATAACAGTATTGAAAATATAAATGTCAAAATAGCTATAAATAGTATTCTTAAAGCCTTTATTCTATTGAAAACCATTGTGTTGTTTTACTTCCGTCTTTCATTGCGATTACAATTTTATTAATATTTTCTTTTCCTTCAATCGTGATTGAATTTATATATTTATCTATTCCGGTCTTAACTTTTGGTTTCAATCCGAGAGTCCAGATTTCCCCGTTTTTTTGATAGTAAAAATCAAAAGTGTTATCCAGTTTTGAGTACTTTTTGTTGGAAATAGCAAGAATTATATCGTTAATCTGTTCATAATCTTTATTAGTGTATGAAGTAACAGATTTTATAGGATAGGTTGTTTCAAAGAAAATACCTTGTTTTTTATCAAACTTAAAGTTTCCGCTTGAAAGCAGCGGTTTATCAATGTTTTTAAGAATTCTTTCCTGTTTGAACTTGCATTCAACATTATTTAGTTCCGGTAATTCTTTAACTAAATCTTTTGCTTCTATTTTGTTATCGTAAACGGAAGCATGGCAGTTAATAGGTAGTAATAATAAGCAAATCAGCAGAGTTATTAATTTATTTTTCATTGCGGATTCCTAGTTTTTGAAACAGTTTTGAAGGTGCTTCGTATACACTTTCTCCGGTTAGTATGTTAATCCCTATTTGCATTGTATCGCCTTCAAAAATAATGTCTCCGGATGTTTTATCAAATATTTTGTATTTTATTGTTATAGCCGGTTCAATATCAATTAAGGATGTTTTTATTATGATTTCTTGATTAAATCTTAAAGGTTTAATATATTTTGTGTTCATTTTCGCAATCGGATATACGTAATTATCCTCTTTCATATCATAATATGTATACCCCAGCTTATCGAACATATCACAGCGGGATTGCTCCAAATACTTAATATAATTCCCGTGCCATACGACATTCATTGGGTCCAGATCGTGAAACGGTATTTTCATTTCGTATTCGGATTCAAATAAGCTCATTCAATAACTCCTTCAAAAACATTTTCACATGAAAATATTCCGGAAGAAAGCGTTTGATCCTCACTGAAATATTCAAAACTTACGGAAGATTTTTTTCGAGTAAGCTTTAGATTTATTACTTCTCCGGCATGGATAATATTGCTGAATTTTATTTTTCGTATCTGGCCTCCTGATAGATTTTCATGGAAATAGTTTTCTCCTAAAAATGATGCAAGATAGAGTTGGACAACACCCGGTGTAATGGGAAAATTCGGAAAATGTCCGGAATAAAAACTGCAATTTTTGTGGAAAAAGAGTTTATATGTAATGCTTTCTGCTTCCGGAATCCTTTCCAAAATGACGGGAAAGGAAAGATTAATATTAAATAAGTGTTGAATAAACTCTTTGTTAATTTTTCCGGCTTTAGTTTTCGGTAATTCATCCGTAAATTTCCATCTTTGCGGGATAATTTCATATTGTTGTTTTAAGTATGTTTTTAATTTCTTTGTTAATTCGCTAATTCCGTTTTCTAATAAAAAGTTTCTCCCGCAGTCTGTTAGTGCACATAAACAGGCTATTTTATCTTCGTTTTTAAAGCAATAATTTTCTGTAACAAAATCATTTTTGTTCAAGGAGTGTTCCATATCTTCGGCAGAAATTCTTTTTTCCTGTATTTTCAAGAGTCTGTCTGTTCTGTTTTTTAGAATAATTTTATTCCCGTGTAATTCAATTTTGTCAGAAATTTCAACTTCTCTGTTAAATGAATAGGCGGTGTTTACTATTACGGAATTCTTTTTAGGAAATATTTTAACATTTTCAAATAGAGTTAATTCTTTTTCTCCTGAGGTTGTTCTATATGCAATAACTCCGGTTTCAGTACTTCCGTATATGTCTATAACCTTATAAAATCTTTCTAAATAATTAAATGTCTCATCCTTGAGTTTTGCACCGGCAGAAACTATGTAGTTCACCCCTTTTAGTACAAGATTGTTTTTCATTACTGTGTCAAGAAACGACGGTGTAGATACAAACAAGCTGTTTTCTATATTATAAATATCCGGATATTCTATTATTTCCGAATATATTGCATGTTTAGTGCATAAAGGGAGCATAAACCCGAATGTAAGTCCAAACATATGTGAACATGTGGTTGAAGAAGTAACAGTGAGGGTATCTTTATTACTAAATCCAAATGCCTTATTAATATCCCGGGCTTCTTTTATTAAATTTTCGAGACTTTTTATTATACATTTAGGTTCTCCGCTGCTTCCTGATGTTAAAATATTTATAAAAATTTCTTTTTCATTAACCCTGGGAAATTGTTCTGAATTATTTTCTCCGCTTAATAAACAATTATTCAGAACCTCGACGTCTTGAGCGTTAATTTTATTGACATTATCAGTTAAATAAATATTTTTGCCCGCAAATACTGCGGCAAAAAAGTTTATTGTAAAAATTAAAATATTATCAGGGATAAGTACAACATTCACCTTTTTTGTTTTTAATAACGGGATATTTATTTTTATGTATTCTTTCAGTTTCCCGAGGCAAATACTTTCGGAATTGTTTGTCAGGACAATTCTTTCATCAGATCGGGTGTTGTAAAAATCTTCCAACATTACAGATTATGCCTCTTTCTGAAAACTATTCTTACAATATATTCTATAATAAATATTGTTCCTATCAAAAAATAAGAGAAAAAACAATTGTAAAACATCCATATGTTATCATTAAGAAATACTGTTATAACAGAAATGATAAAATTCAAAAAGAGAAAAATGCACCAAACATATGTAAGTTTTCTTGTATAGATCAATTCTAAAGGATGCAGATTTTTACTCCACATTTTTGCAAATTTCTGTATAATTGTTTCCTTTGCGAAAAGGGAGGAAAAAAATATTAAAAAGATGGTAAAATTCATTACCGGCGGATATAATCGTATGACAAAAAATCTTTTAAAATAAAAGAGAATAAATAAACATATAGTAAATATAAACGGGAAAAATCTCATTTTATATCAAGTCGTAAATTGCGTTGACAACATCTTCTACGGTTTTTATTTGCTTAAATTCTTCCGGAGAAATTTTTTTATCTGTAAATTGCTGTAATCTTACCGCTAAATCTACGGCATCAATACTATCAAAACCAAGATCGGTAAACAAATTTGCTTCATCAGAAATCTCGGATTTATCTACCTCAAAATCCTCTTCAAGTATATTTGTTAATTTTTCTTTTATTTCTTCCTTAGTATAAGGTTTAGTCATTTTTTTGACTCCTTATAAACTTTGCAAGCGTATCTACAGAATAAAAATGCTTAACGTTTTCTTCTTTATTAGAGCTTAAAACAAGGTTAAAATGCCTTTTCAGTGCCATACCAAGTTCTAATGCATCAATAGAATCAAGGCCAAGCCCTTCTCCGAATAAAGCCTCGTCATTTTTAATATCAGCAATTGTAATATCTTCCAAATCTAAAGATTTTATTATTAAATCTTTTATTTCATCTTCTAATGTCATAATAAAATCCTAACATACTATAATGTTTTTTACAATTCATATAAAGCTTTTTTTATTTTATCTGTTAAGTCTTTTTTCTGGGAAACCTCGTCGGTATATTCTAAAAATCCAGAGATTTCAATTGTTTCGGCACATTTAATGCTATAAGTTACCGGCTTTATTCCTGCATCATAAAAAGGCTGTCCTATTTGAAGGAAATCAAAATCCGTTGACATTATGACCGGAACAATATTTTTTTGAGCATTTATTGCTGTTAAGGCAGCGCCTTTATGGATTTTGGGATGTTCATTCTTTCGGTGTCTTATGCCGGAAGGAAATATTAAAATATTAAACCCGTAATCCATCATTGTTTTTGTATCATTTTTTAATTCGTCTAAGGTTTTGCCGGATATTAAAAACATGGATTCAACAATTTTTTTGAAGAATTGATTTTGTGTAAGTCTTGGGGCTACAAAGCAGGTTGTTTTGGGAATTAATGCTAACAAGATTAATACGTCTATATAACTGGGGTGTGTGGAAACAATTACAGAGTTTTTGATTGTTTTGAGAGTATTAATATTTTCAATATCTAATTTTATTATTTTTACTGCTTGAATAGCTTTGATGAATATATTCCAAGTGGAATGGACAACTCCGGAATACCTGTTTAAGCGGGTTTTCTTGTCTTTTGCAAAAAACTTTATAAGCGGGAAAACTATTAGTCCGACAATTAATGATCCGATACCAAATATTGAAAAACTTATTATCATAAGAATACTGCGTAAAGTTTTCATTTTATACTCTTTCAATTATAAAATTTCCTGCCCGAATGGAGTTATTCTCCCCTTCAAAAAACTTTGTTATTTCTTCTAAACCGATATTACTTCTTTCATACCCAATTCTTTTTAAACTATATTTATTATTGCCGCCGGATTTTTTTATGTTAAAACATATGCCTGTAATTTTATTTTCTGTATCGTCAGCATAACAATAAACGATATTATTTTGCGGAGATACTACAGCAGTAACAAGTCCGTTAATAAATGAGTCTTCGCCGGCTGCAACAGATACTGTAGGAATTGTTTTTTTTGTGAGTAAGGATACTTGTCCTAACGGGTAGTTATGAACAGAGGCCGAAAACATCATAGGGGAAACTTCGTTTTGTTCTTTATATTGATCTATCAGGTTTATTAACCTTTCAAACTCTCCGTATCTTGAGGACAAAATGATATTTTCTGTACTATCTTCCAGGCAATGATTGATTAAATATATAATATGCTTGTCAAATATATTCAATCTGCGTCTTGCGTTTGCTGGTATGAAACTTATATCCGGTGTGTTTTCTTTTTTTGTATAAAGAAATTTATCGATATAGAAAGAAAAGCTATTCATGTTAATATTATAGTATAAACAGGAAAAGGTATGGGAATAAAAATAACTGCATACGAGGCTATTTGTAACCTGGGACGAAATATTGATGAGATTTTCGTCCGCGCGCTCAAAGGTGAAAATTTTCATTTCTCAACTGAAGAAAATCTTATAAAAAATTACAAATTGAGGCTTGCTAAAATTGATGTACCGCTGGAAAATATAGATGATGTAAATTTTAATGCACGCTGCAACCGTTTGGCAGCATATGTGTTAAATCTTTTGGGGGTACAAATTTCAGAACTTTTGAAAAAATATTCAAAAGATGAAATTGCTGTTGTTGCTGCTACCACGAACTGTGGGGTAGAAGAATTCGAAACAAGCGGGCTTAAAACTCATTCGGAGCTGGGCAACCCTGCTGTATTTGTAAAAAGGCTTTTAGGTTTAAACAATATAGCAATAACAGTTTCAACGGCCTGTTCATCAGGTACAAAAGCTTTTTCTTCTGCTATAAATTACTTGAGTTCCGGCATCGCAAAAGCTGTTCTAGTTGTCGGAGTTGATTCTATGACAAAGCTGCCTTTATATGGGTTTAGTTCTTTGGAAATTCTGAGTCCTGAGATTACAAATCCTTTTAGTAAAAATTACACAGGTATAAATATTGGAGAAGCTTGTGCATGCTTTATTCTTGAAAATACAAACGATGCCGGTATAAATATTTTGGGTATAGGGGAAAACTCCGATGTGTTTCACAGTACGACTCCGGATCCGGAGGCTAAAGAAGTTAAAAAGGCTATTGAACAGGCTCTTAGTATGGCAAATATAAGTCCTGAAGATGTAGACTATATAAATCTTCACGGCACCGGAACTTTAGCAAATGATATGATGGAAGCAGAAGCTATAAATACAATTTTTGGAGATAATATCCCGGTAAGCTCAACAAAACCTTTAACAGGTCATTGTCTTGGTGCAGCTGCAAGTATTGAAGCTGCTTTGTGCTGCCACCTGCTTAATAATTTTTCAGGAAAATTATTTCCTCATATATATGATGCTGAGTATAATCCGGATTTAAAACCGATAAAATTGGTTAAACTTGAGGATAAATATTCAAAATGTAAAATTTGTGTTTCTAATTCCTTTGGTTTTGGCGGTACAAATGCTATTATTGTATTAGGTAAAGATAATGGATAATAAAGATTATTTAGAATCAATACTTCCTCATAAAAAGCCTATGATTTTGATAGATGATGTTCTGGGGTATTCTATAGAAGAGGGCTGGTTAAGAAGTATTGTAAAAATAAGTAGCAATAGTCAGTTTTTTGATAAAAAGCTCGGCGGAATTTCGTCGGTTGTCGGTATCGAATATATGGCTCAAACGATAGGCTGCTATGCTTTCTTAAAATCAAAACGCGAGGAGCCGCAGGTAGGATTTTTATTGGGTACAAGACTTTATAACAATAAATCAGCGCTTTTTAAAGAAAACGAAACCCTTGAAATTCTGGTAAAAGAAGTTTTTTCAGGAAATGGAATAGTTTCTTTTGACTGTTTCATTTATAATCAGGGAGAAGAAGTTGCAAGTGCAGCAGTTAATGTTTACCAAAATGAAGAAGCAGGTGCGTTAAATGTCTAAAACGGTTTTAATAACGGGAGCAAGCAGGGGAATTGGGAAAGAAACCGCATTATATCTGGCAAAAAACGGATATGATTTAGTCCTCCATTGCAATAAAAATATAGAAAAACTCAAAGAATTGCAAAAGGAGATTGAAGGTTTGGGTGTGAAAACAAGAACCCTTCAGTTTGATATTTCGAACAGAGAAGAATGCAAAAATAAACTTCTAAAAGATATCGAAAATAATGGTATTTATTACGGAGTGGTTTTAAATGCCGGAATTGCAAAGGATAATGCTTTCCCTGCAATGGAAGATGAGGAATGGGATGATGTTATCAATACTAATCTTAACGGCTTTTACAATGTCTTAAGACCTTTGATTCTTCCGATGATACAAAATAGAGGGGGACGAATTGTTGCACTTTCTTCGGTTTCAGGTTTGGCCGGAAACAGAGGTCAGATAAATTACAGCGCTTCTAAGGCCGGTATAATTGGTGCAGTAAAAGCTTTAAGCCTGGAGACTGCAAAACGTAAGCTTACAGTAAACTGCGTTGCTCCGGGAATAATTGAAACCGATATGACTACCGGTATCCCTGAAGAAATGATAAAAGAGTACATTCCTATGAAAAGAGCCGGTTCGGCGAAAGAAGTTGCGAGTCTTATTAATTATTTAATGAGTGAAGATGCCGGTTATATAACCGGTCAGGTAATTTCCGTAAATGGAGGGATGTACCTATGATGTCCAAAAGAGTTGTCGTAACCGGAATGGCTCTTGCAAGCCCTCTCGGTTCAACTGTTAAATCCGCTTTTGACAGGCTTAAAATTTATAAGAATTGCGTGAACTGTGATCCTGTTCTGGATGAGTATGAAAATCTTTATACCAGACTTTCAGCCCGCGTTAAGGATTTTAAATGCCCGGAAAATTTTAATAGAAAAATAACCCGAACAATGGGAGATGTCGCGATTATGGCTGTCGCGACTGCGCAAGAAGCCCTGATTGATTCGGGATTGCTCGGTGATCCCATAATAAGCAGTGGAAAGACAGGCGTAAGTTACGGTTCGTCGAGCGGCTCTCTTGATGCGATACTGGATTTTTATTCAATGCATATTGATAAAAAATTAAAGAATTTAAATTCCGGTTCATATATTAAAATGATGCCTCAAACAACTGCTGTAAATATTTCTTTGTACTTTAAAACACATGGCCGATTGGTCAACAGTTCTACCGCCTGTACTTCAGGTTCAGTTGGCATAGGTTCTGCATATGAACTTATTAAAAACGGTATTCAAACAGTTATGATAGCCGGCGGCGCGGAAGAATTTCATCCGACTCAAGTCGGAGTGTTTGATACACTGTATGCCACAAGCACGAAAAATGATACTCCGGAACTAACTCCCTCTCCGTTCGATATTTCAAGAGACGGGCTTGTAATAGGTGAAGGTGCGGGGACTTTAATTTTAGAAGAATATGAGCACGCAGTGTCCAGAGGTGCAAAGATTTATGCAGAAATTGTCGGATATTCAACCAATACTGACGGAACTCATATAACAAATCCAAATCCCGAAACAATGGGTACTGTAATGCAGCAGGCTCTGGATTCTGCTAAACTTCAGTCCGGCGCAATCGGGTATATAAATGCTCACGGGACAGGAACAAAGTATGGTGATATTGCTGAATCTCAGGCAACTGAACATGTTTTAGGCTGTAACATACCAATAAGTTCAATAAAAAGTTATACGGGGCACACTTTAGGTGCTTGTGGAGCTGTAGAGGCAATTTTATCAATTGAAATGATGAATAATAATTGGTTTTGTCCGACATTAAACCTTAAAAATCCTGATCCTGAATGTGCAGTTCTGGATTATATTAAAGAAAACGGCCGCAAAATTGAGACAGAATATGTTATGACAAATAATTTTGCTTTTGGGGGAATAAATACTTCTTTAATATTCAAACGTTTTTAAGTATAATAATAGAGGGTTTATTATAAATAAGGTGTATTTTATGAAAAAATGGTTAATGGTTATTTTTAGTGTTGTGTTATTGACAGGAACAACTTACGCAAAAACGGATTTAACATGTCCGCAGGAGATTCTTGATAAGAAGGATTTAACAGTATTGACGAAAGGCGAACCTTTCTCTTATCCTCTTCCAAATGGGGCCATTATTGAATGTTACGCGAAGAGATTGGACGGAAGTATTGATGTGTTTGAAGAATACAATGATTATTTTGTTATGAGAGATGGTCATCTGTATTCAAATACAATGCATAAATTGTATAAACCTAAGAAAATTGCTAAGCTTAAAAAAGTTGATCGTGCAGGCATGCTTGCAGATAATAAAACTTTAAGGCTGTATGATCCTCTTTGGGAATGGTCAATTCGTCACCACATGAGAACGGTAAAGATTAATACCCAAACCGGTGAATACTTTATGTCAGGTACTCAGGATAACTGGACATGGTACAGAAATATCACAGCTTCTGGCTATTGTAGGGTAATTTATCCGGAGAAGAATAAATAATAATTTGAGCGGCTATAGTTCCGGTTGATTTTGTATAAAGGCAGATGCATTATTTTCTGTTGATACATTTGATGTAGTGCTGTCGGAAGAGTTTGTTTGCTCTTCTGTCTGGCGTTGTTCTTCCATTATTTCTTGCCTTGCTTGAGCAATTTCTCTTTCTGCCTGCATTGCAACTTTTCTGTCCTGACTGGAAGGATCAGCAGGTGCAAGAGCAGAAGCTCTTAATTGCTGGGCATTTCTAAGATTTACTTCCGGATCATCACTGTGTTTATAGCTGACATTAACATCTCCGGCTACAGCATATTTTTTACCGTCCGGCCCTGTTTCGTATTCATAATTAGGACCCGAAGTTGAAAGTCCTGCCGCCGCAGCTTTATGTGCGTGCTCATGTGCTTTTACCTGAGAATCTGTCATTTTAAGCTCAGAAACTTCTCTCTGTTCCTGTTGGGTTAATTCATCATTTCCTGAACCGGTATTTGATTTTTGGTTTGATTCTGAGTTTGAGCCTTGTTCAGATTGGTAGAGCGCTATTGCCTCCGGCGATATTGATGCATATGCTGCAATATCATCTGTGGAGATATCTTCAGTGTCAGTACCAGTTCTGTTGTTATAAGGAACTCTCTCAAGAGTATCAACCCTTAAAGAATCATATGTATAAAAATTGTTTACGTCCCGATAGCCGGCGATAGCCCCAGAAATAGTATTCATATAATTATTATAATTTTAGTTTATATATTTTTCAAGATTTTATATTATTTTTCTATATATTGTATTCCTGATAATATAACGGAAGCGTTAGGGTTTGCTCTGTTTGTTTCTCAATATAAAATTAAGGTAATATTATTCATCGATGTCTTTTTCATATTTTATCCATTTTGCAGCTTCTTGTTCCAAATTTTGAGATATTTTGATTTCTTCTTCAATCCCGAGAGTATATAAGTTTTGTTGACATATGTCCCAGACCGCAAGCTTGACCGCATTAGTATCATTTTGGTAAGCAGATTGCATTATTTTTAACAAAATATTTACTTTGGGTCGGCTAATTTCTTTCTTTTTAAAGTGGATTCTTATAATATACAGTTCATTATTAATTCTAAGCGCCAGCTGAGGATTAACTTTAATTATTAAATCCCCATACTTGATTTCTGATTTGGAATGGGATTCCCATATATAATCTTTATCTTGTAAAAATTCTTTTATACATTGAATAGCTTTCTCATAGCAGGGGATTTTTTTTGAACTGACCTCTTCTATCAGACTGTCTAATTCATCTAAAGATAAATTATACTTTAAAATTTTCTTTAAGCGGGTTCTGAGTTTTAAATAAAAGTCCTTTTCAACACCATATTCTTCATTATTACTCATCTCTCGTTTAACAAAAGATTTTTTGTACTTTTCTTTTTTTAATACAAATTCTGCAAATTTTTCAAAGTTACATTCTGGCATAAAAATATCCTCCTTCACCTTCCTCTATCTGTAATTTGAGCAGGCTACATAGGACATTTGACTTAATAGCTTTTTTTATATAAAATTGGGTTGGATTAAATTTTGGGCTATTTTGGGCAATGTCCTAAAGTAGTCTTTTTTTATTATTACATATTTTTATTTAAAATATAAAAAAATAAATAAAAAATTAATATTTGAATAGAGATGATAATTTTTTAGGAATGTTGGTATTAAATATGATCGGATATGGATGTTTCCTTTGGTCAACGGAACCTTTGTCTGCGGCGGTGTTAAAACTCTTTACAAAGAAACTCCGATCTCTTTTAATCAGGTTTGAATCCAGAATAAAGATTTATTTTGGGATGTTCTCATTCAAGTGTAAAAATAAAAAACGAGCCCGGCTTGCACCTGCTCGCTTTATTCAGATAACGTAGTCTAGAGAGCAAAAGTCTCTAAGTTATCCTTCAAAAAAATCCCTGTTAAAACCTTTTTACAAGGAAAATTTTTTATTTAACAGCGAAATTCCTGATAAAGATAATGCTATAAGCTTTGATCACAGATAATTTAAGCAGGAATTCCCTAAAACCATTAACAGTGAATTATCAGGGAACATTTAAAAGTTTGATAGGCAAGCAGCATATTTATTTATATCCATAGCAGGAACGGTTCCCATTTTTTGAAGC
>CALVCR010000045.1 GCA_944326125.1 Candidatus Gastranaerophilales bacterium
ATGAATTATCAGAGAGTTTGAGAGTTTGTATCACTGAGTTTTGGAATTTTTCTCCGAAAACTTAAAAAGTTTGAGAATTCTCTCAAACTTCCGGGGGTAGTATTCTTAGACTAACAGATAATTTACATTCTAATTGGTATATTGAAAATATGTAATTTTTGAACATTTATTAAACAGTTGTTAAACGGTATTTAAATACCGTTTAAATTTTTTCAAAATCTTTTTAATAATAAGTATTTTTTGTCAAAAACTTTCCTACTTACATGTCAAACTCGCGATACTTTTTCTCAAAAACCATGACACATGACACTCAAAAAATAGAAAACCGAATAACTAATGTCATTCGGTTTTCTATTTTGGAGGTTAGGAGATTCGAACTCCTGACCCCCTGCGTGCAAAGCAGGTGCTCTACCAGCTGAGCTAAACCCCCATATTTAGTTTTCAAGCAGCCAATTTGCAAAAGCTATTTATTTTATTTACCCATCGGCTACTTTTTTATTTTACATGATGATTTTTTTTTGTAAAGGGGGGTGTAATAATAAAAAGATTCTTTGTTTTTACAATTTTTTTACCATCTCTTCAAGGCAAATCTTAACATGGGCATAGTTTAAACCGCCCTGCATATATGCAACATAAGGCTCACGCATCGGCCCGTCTGCTGAAAGCTCTATTGTTGAACCTTCAATAAATGTCCCGCCTGCCATAATTACCTTATCTTCATAACCAGGAATATATTCCGGAATCGGTGTTACATACCCGTTAACAGGGGATAAGGACTGAATTGTACGACAGAATTCCTCTAAGTGTTCAGGTTTTCCGAAAATTATATTCTGAATAATATCGGTTCTCTTTTCGTTGTATTTAGGTGCTGAGTTAAATCCTATATCTTCAAACACCTTTGCTGCAAGAATAGCACCTTTAACCGCTTCAGCTACAATAGACGGTGCCATGAAAAACCCTTGGAAAATCAGTCTGTGCTGATTAAACATAGCTCCGCCCTCTGAGCCGATACCCGGTGCAGTAAGCCTGTTAGCAGCTCTTTCAACAAAAAGTTCTTTTCCGGCTATATACCCTCCGGCTTCTACGATTCCGCCGCCCGGATTTTTTATTAACGACCCCGCAATTAAATCCGCACCGACTTCAAGAGGTTCTCTGGAATCGACAAATTCTCCGTAACAATTATCTACAAAACAAATGCAATCAGGATTTTTCTTTTTAACAATCTGACAAATTTTGTCTATTTCATCTATTGAAAGCGATTTTCTTGTAGAATATCCTTTGGAGCGCTGGATTAAAACCATTGTAGTTTTATCATCCACCATTTCTTCAAGTTTTTTTAAATCAACTTCCATTCCGTTAAGAAGCGGAACTTCATCATACAAAACCCCGTTTCCGATAAGAGAAGCTCTTTTTGTCTCCTCATCTCCTGCAGTCCCTATAACTTCCTGCATAGTATCATAAGGTGCCCCGGCCGCAGAAAGAAGCTTATCTCCATACTTGAGATTTCCAAAAAGCGCGCAGGCAAGGGTATGGGTTCCGGATGCAAAATGGATTCTGACAAGAGCTTTTTCAGCACAAAAAACCTGAGCAAAAACTTTGTCTAATATTTCTCTGCCCAAATCATCATGCCCGTAGCCCGATACTGTATAAAAATGTTCCGGAGCTACGCGGTTATCATAAAAAGCTTTGAGAACTTTTCTCTGATTAAAATCACGTATTGCATTTACCGCTTCAAATTCTTCAGTAAGACTTTGTTCAGCTTTCTTAATATCATATTCCATAGTAAAAAAGCTATCCTCTTTTAACCACTGTAGTAATCTGTTCGCCGTAACTATTTACGCAGCCGTTAGTTTCTTCTATGGTATAAGAAATTTCCGGATCGGCAGCTTTTTCTTTTTCTGCAAGCGCAAGAGCCTTATCGTAGTCTTTAAATTCTCCAACCATATCAGGCTCAAACGAACTTGGTCTGTCTATATAAACTTGATACATACAAGCCTCCTTATGGTTCAATTCTAGTCTTAAGATACTGAAAAGTAAAGATTATTTGCTTATAACAATATATCTCTGGCTTAACCTGTCTGACACAGCATTCTGGCGCTGCTGAGTTTTGGAGATATTCAAACCTTTTATATCAAGTACAACTTTACCTGCTGTTTCATTTTCTACAGCTTTTTTAATACTTTCAGGGTAATAGCTTCTTAACGCAAATTGAGATTTAGGATTATTAACTTCCCTTATTACATCATTCATATATTTTTGAAGATTTTTTTCGATTTCAAGTCCGGGATTAAGCATAATATACTCATGAAGCGGCATAGACTGCCTGTTATTATTAAATGCGGCAGAGACAAGAAGGTAGTTGCTGAGTTTATCTTCACCGTTACGCTGCTGCGGTTTAATATGCTCAATAGAGCCTACGGCAGTACTTATAAGTCTTTTTGCAATATTATTGTGAGACTCTTTAGAATACTTAACAATAAATGCATCTAAATCTTTTGATGAAGCCGGCAATTTATACCAGGTCTGATAAACTTTAATAACCTTTGCTAAATCCTCCTGAGGAGCTTTAATCGCTTTGATTAAGTCCAGAGGCGCTTTTCTGCCGAAAATCCTGTTATTAACGATTTGATCTATAGATTGGTTCTTTATTCTTAAAATTTCTTCCGCTGTCGGCTCACTCATTGTTTCAATAATTTTATCGGCAGAAGAAAGAATCATAATCTGTTTTTCTTTTAATCTTTCAAGAGCATCGGATTTATGTTCCTGTAAAATTGATTGAAAATCTCTTTTACCTTTGTGCGGAGCATCCTGAAATACATCAAAAATATATCCCTCAATATCATGCATATAATTTGAATAGTGGACTAAAAAGTTAATTGCTGATTGGGCATTTGGTCTTTTTAAAAGTTTTGCGTATATGTTTTTCGCTTCCGCAAGCGGTATCATATCTCTGCCGCTGTATGCACATTTTAAGCGCCTGCTTTGTGAAAGTAAAAATCCGGCGTCGGCATTCATTTTAAAAGAGACATTAGGGAAATTCACGAGAGATAAATTGGACGGCTGAAGATTACAATTTGTATCCGGTATTTGCGGAGGGATATTTTTCTCCGGTGCCGCCGCACCTTTGCTGTAATAATTATATTTATTAATACTTGTTGGTTCTACACTTATTTTCATATCACTACACCTATCATAAAGAATCTAACAACGCCGAGTCAAATTTTTTAACACATAAAACACAAAATTGTTACATTTCTATAAAATTATTGTATAATGTACACATAATATGAGGTATTTATGAAAGAAACATCGGTAAAGTATCCATTCCTTACGAGGGATGTTAAGATTTATGAACAAGAAAACGGACATAAAATTGTTCTTGCATATAAAGAAGGAGGCATGGTTAACGTATCTTCCTGGGTGAAAACCGGCTCTATTAATGAAAATGATAAGAACAACGGAATTTCACATTTCCTTGAACATTTGATGTTTAAAGGCACTCATAAGCACAAAGCCGGAGAATTCGATCATATTCTTGAATCCAGAGGAGCTATAGTCAATGCAGCCACCTGGAAGGATTATACTTTTTATTACGTAACTTTACCGAAGGGAGAAAACGACGAAAACTTTAAACTTGCAATCGAACTTCACGCGGATATGATGACAGATCCGGTTATCCCTGATTATGAGATGGGAGCACCGTTTGATGTCAATGATAAAAACGTTACGGACAAAAGAGAAAGACACGTTGTTATTGAAGAAATCCGAATGAGAAAAGACCAGCCATGGACAAAAGTTTACAACGCAACAAACAATGCAATGTACACTTCTCATCCTTATAAAAGAGATGTTATCGGAACTCCGGAAATTATCTCGCAAGTTTCGCAAGAAGAAGTAATGAATTATTACAGAACTTTCTATTCTCCAAAAAATGTTACAACAATTATTGTAGGAGAATTCGATTTTGATAAAGTTCTTAATAAAGTTGTAAAAGAATTCAACTGGGGCGAAAGACCGGAACCGCCGGAAAGAAATATTCAGCCTGATAAACCTGTAGAAAACACCGTTTATGTGGAAAATGAAGCTAATATTAATTCTTCATTCATGATGTTTGGCTACCTTGGAGTACCGGCAAAAGATTTAAGAAATTTAATCGCCCTTGAAATGTTGTCCATTATATTGGGCGAAGGCTCAAGCTCAAGATTGTATCAAAATCTTATTGAAAACTCCAAAGAAAGAATTTTCAATATAATTGATGCGGAAAATTACGCTTTTCGTGACGGAAGCAACTTCTTTGTGCAGGCAAACTTTAACCCTGAATACAAAGAAAAAGCGATTGAACTTGTTAAAGCAGAGATTGAAAAACTAAAAGAAAATATTACGGAACGCGAACTCAATAAAGCGCAAAAGAAACTTAAGTCACGCTTTGCCTGCGAAGTTGAAACCGTATCGGAAATCGGGGAAACAATCGGTTATTATATGACTGTTTGCGATGATCTGGCTCTTGCGGAAGATTACATTCCTATTTGTAATGAAATCACAACAGAAGATTTAAAAGAAACCGCTAAAAAATACCTTAATATTAATAATGCCGTTATTTCGATTCTTTCTCCGAAAAGCTCAAGTAATTAAAGGATGAAAAAGGAGAAAAAACCTGTTAACATGAAGTGTATTCCGCCAATGGGAGAGCTTTTATGGGTAAAATGTCTCTTTTTATTATTTGTATTCTTATGACAAGCGTACTTCTTTCCGCATGCGAAATGAATACCGATGAACCTATGATTAAAGCAAAACGCAGGTTAGGACAGTATTTTCAGAATGAAGAACAAAAACCTGCCGGAGTTGTTGATTTAAGCGAAGGGCCAAAACTTCGTTATGATGCCCATTTTGGGCCAAAGGATTTAAACTTTGACATCAAGATTGTAGATCCTTATTAAAGTATTATGGATGAAACAGCAAACAGAAGATTTGTAGGACGACTGATTTATAAAGTACTGACCGAACAGACATGTGTTCGGGAAGCTATCAAGCTTTTTCCCGAGACAAAAGACCCTAATATAATATGCGCTTATCATGCACTCGTACATTATGAAGCTGATGAAGATATCCGGTATCATGATATCGAATACAGAGATGCACAGGACGAATACCTTGAATATATTGCCCAAACACTAAGTTCAGGAAAAATTCTGCCTAAAAATATAATTGACGAGTACAAGCCATATTACAGCGGCATTGCAAGGCCATGGCATGACGGGTTAAGAAGTGCAGTAAAAGAGTTTTTAAGGTTTATAAATATCAAGTAGTAGAAACGGTAAGGAGAGGAAGCTATAATCACCGGCTCATGGCTCACAAGCTTTCTTAACCTCCGAAGATATCACCGTCAAAATTCAAGCCCTTAGCATTCTCAAGAAGCGGAAAATCTTTGATATCATAATTTTTGACAAAATTAATAGCCTCAGATCTGGCAAGCTCAAGAATCTTGGAATCGTTAACAAGATCGGCAATAATCATATCCGGAAGCCCGCTCTGGCGCGTTCCTAAAAACTCTCCCGGTCCGCGGATTTGAAGATCCTTTTCCGCAATAACAAATCCGTCGTTTGTCTGGGTCATAATATTAAGTCTAGCTTTGGTCTCCTGTGACTTTGTAGAAGATGAAAGTACGCAATAAGACTGTAAATCGCTTCTCCCGACTCTTCCCCTTAACTGGTGAAGCTGGGAAAGCCCGAACCGTTCTGCGTTTTCTATAACAATAACTGTCGCATTCGGGACATCAACACCGACTTCCACAACGGTAGTCGAAACAAGAATATCGTATTCTTTATTTTTGAACTTGTTCATTACATCGTCTTTCTCGTCGTTTTTAAGTTTACCGTGCAAAAGTCCGATTTTATATTCCGGAAACACTTCATTCTGCCAAATTTCACGCTCTTTTGTTGCAGCTTTGGCAGAAAGAGTTTCACTTTCATCAATCAGTGGATAAACAATATAAGCCTGACGTCCGGCATCAACCTCCCGTCTGATTAAATCAGCTATTTGTTTTCGGGAATTAGTCATTGTAGTCAGGATAGGTTTTCTGCCTTGCGGAAGTTCATCAATAATAGTCAAATCCAAATCCCCGTTCAGCGTAATCGCGAGAGTCCGCGGTATCGGTGTGGCAGTCATAGTTAAAACCTGCGGATTCTGTGATTTACGGCGCAGTGCAAGTCTCTGTTTAACCCCAAATCTATGCTGCTCATCAATAACAACAGCTCCAAGATTCGCAAAATCAATGTTATCCTGTATCAAAGCGTGAGTTCCGATAGCAATATCAACCTGTCCGTTTCTAAGATTAGTTTCGGATACCCGGCGCTGCTTTTTCCCTATACTGCCTAAAAACAGTTCAACTCTTATCCCGAGAGGATTCAACCATTTGGAAATGTTGTTGAAATGCTGCTGAGCAAGGATTTCCGTAGGTGCCATAATAGCTGCCTGATAACCGTTTTCTACGGCAGCCAGAAGCATAGCCGCTGCAACAACAGTCTTACCGCTGCCGACATCTCCCTGCAAAAGCCGCTGCATCGGTTTTGTAGAGTTTAAGTCATTAAGGATTTCATTTAACGCACGCTGCTGCGCTCCTGTAAGTTTAAACGGAAGAGAGTTAATAAACTTCATCACAAGTCCGTCACGCTTGATTTGAAGAGGAATTGAGACCAGATTCTTATTATTTTCTTCTCTTACCAGAGCCAGTCGTAACTGGATGAGGAAAAATTCTTCAAAAACAAGTGTATAATGCGCTCTGTCAAGGTTTTCCTTGTTATCCGGAAAATGAATCTGTCTTAGGGCAGTTTTCTTATCCATTAAGTCGTATTTTTTAATAAGAAAATCCGGTAAAACCGTTTCAATTTCCGATTCGTAAGTTTCAAGAACGTTAAAAATAGCTTTTCTTAAAGTTTTGATATTAAGGTTTTCACTCAAAGTATAGATAGGTACAATGCGCGCCATATTAAGATTTGAACCGTCAAAAACCTCATCATCCATAATGGAATAAGTCGGTTTATCCAGTGTCAGCATTCCGTCATAAGAATTTATCTTAACAGTACCTGAAACCATAATTCCCGACCCTTTCGGGAACTGGGATTTCATCCTCTCCATCATATACTTATTAGATTTGGAAGCAAAAAAGTTAAGATAAATACTTCCGCTTCCGTCATTAATCCTGACTTTTATAACCCCGAGATTATTTTTTGTTGTAAAAGCTTCCACCGATTTAATCGTACCGAAAATTGTAGTTGTCATCTCCGGCTCAAGGTCTCTTATCCTTGTGCGGGTAGAATAGTCAACGTGCTTGCGAGGAAAATAATACAACAAATCGTTAGCCGTATAGATTCCGAGTTTATTTAACATATAGGCTATTTTCGGCCCTACACCTTTAATATATGTTACATCAGCCTGTGAAATCGGCTTTTTATCGGTCTTTTCTTCGGTCTTAGCAGGCGGGGATATATACTCTGCTTTAATTACAGACACAAATCTTTCAAGCGATTTTTTTCTTGCAGGGGCAGTTTCCATAGGATACCGCTCAAAATGTTCCAAAAGTACCTTCCATTTTGGATTGTCGGGATGAAGCTTAATTTCACTGCGCAAAACGGAACATATAAACGAAGCGAAGGTTCTGCTTCTTCCGTTTATATTGATATACCTGTGTTTAACCTCAATTTCTACAGCTTTTTTAACCTGCTCCAGATTATCCATAATGTAATTATACTATAGCGGGAGCAGAATAAGAAAGAGTTTTATACAACTCACCATTCACGAATAATTGACACCTCACCCCTGCCCTCTCCTGTAAGGAGAGGGAGCTTCTCAATCACTCAGTCACACAATTTCTACCTCCCTGCGGGGAGGGTTGGGTTTCTTAACGAACTTTGTGAGTTTAGAAACCCGGGAGGGGGTTCTCTTAGTTACTTAACACTATTCACTATTCACTATTCACTAGTTCCCAACACCCCAACCCTCTCCTATAAGGAGAGGGAGTAGATCAATCATTCAGGCACCCAACATATCCTGAAACGAGTCCAGGATGACAAGATTATTTATCGATTCACAGCTCACGGTTCACAATTCACGAGTAATTGATACCTCACCCCTGCCCTCTCCTATAAGGAGAGGGAGCCGCTTAATCACTTAATCACCGGCTCACGAGTTAAATACTTTTGAACTTAACCAAATCCAATTTACGCATTCTGATATTCTGAGGAGTAATTTCGACAAGCTCATCATCACCAATATATTCAAGGCAGTCTTCAAGCGAAAGTTCTTTATGAGCCTGCAGTGTAACCATAACATCAGCCGTTGCGCTTCTCATATTGGTTAGCTTTTTGGTTTTGCAGATATTAACCACAATATCCTGAGGGCGGTTGCCTTCACCGATAATCATACCTCTGTAAACTTTTGTTTTCGGAGTAATAAAGAAAACACCCCTGTCTTCAAACTGAGCAAGCGCATAAGGGATAGCTTCCCCTTGTTCGTGAGCAAGGATTGAACCGCTTCTTTGTTTCGGAATATCACCGGCATAAGGTTTGTACTCGTCAAATGTATGGTACATAATACCTTCACCCCTTGTCATACGGATAAATTCTGTTCTGAATCCGATAAGACCTCTTGCAGGGATAGAGAACTTAAGATTAGTTCTTCCGTTTGCACTCTGCATTTCCAGCATAACGGCTTTTCTTCCGGAAAGACGGTCAATCGCGGAACCGGCATACTCTTCCGGAACGTCGATAACAAGATTTTCAAACGGCTCGCACTGAACTCCGTCAATTTCTTTGTAAATAACTTCCGGTTTTGATACCTGGAATTCATAACCTTCACGACGCATTGTTTCAATTAATATACCAAGGTGAAGTTCGCCTCTGCCGCTTACTTTAAAGCAGTCTGTAGAGTCAGTTTCTTCAACTCTTAAACTTACATTCTTTTCCAATTCATCAAAAAGTCTTTTTCTTAATTGTCTTGAAGTAACAAACTTACCTTCTTGACCTGCAAAAGGACTGTCATTTACTGAAAAATTCATCTGCAAAGTAGGTTCATCAACTTTAATTAGAGGAAGAGGATTAATATTATTAACATCGCAGAGAGTTTCGCCGATGTGGATTTCTGAGAACCCTGCAATACCCACAATATCACCTGCTTCCGCCGATTCAATTTCAACTCTGCCAAGGTCTTTGAACCCGAAAAGCTTTGTAATTTTGCCTCTTTCAATACTTCCGTCAGCTTTAACCCAGGCAACCTGCTCTTGAGAAGAAACTTTTCCGTTTGCAATACGCCCTATTACAATCCTTCCGACATAATCGTTATAATCCAGAGTAGTAGCTCTAAATTGGAACGGTTTGTCCGCATCCCCTGACGGCTCTTGAATATTCTCTAAAATACAATCCAAAAGCGGACTTACATCTTTTCTCTCGTCATCAAGGTGCTTAATTGCAAAACCTTGAAGAGAACTTGCGTAAATATACGGAAAATCAATTAAATCTTCTCTGTCCGTAAGTTCTGTAAACAAATCAAAAACTTTATCCAGCGTTCCGTCCGGATCAGCAGCCGGCTTATCAATTTTATTTATTACAACAATAATTCTTATACCCAGCTCCAGCGCCTTTGAAAGTACAAATCTGGTTTGAGGCATAGGCCCTTCTGCAGCATCAACGATTAAAAGCGCACCGTCTACCATTCCGAGTACACGTTCAACTTCGCCGCCGAAATCTGCGTGGCCCGGAGTATCTACAACATTGATTTTAGTGCCTTTATAGTTAATGGAAATATTCTTGGAAAGAATTGTAATTCCTCTTTCTCTTTCCAAATCGTTGCTGTCTAAAACACGTTCCTGAACGTGCTGATTTTCTCTGAATGCACCGCCCTGTTTTAACATACAGTCAACCAGAGTTGTTTTCCCGTGGTCAACGTGCGCTATTATTGCTATATTTCTGATATTTTTCTTATTCATTTTAAAACAATCCCATATTTCTTTAGTGTAAGCTTTACACTTTTAATTGTAAGAGCTAAAGAGTAAAAAGCAAGCGTAAATACCTGAAAAGTTTTTAAATATTGGCTTCTGCTTTAATTCTCGTTTTATGTTATAATATCTTTACACTATAAAAAGGAGCAATTATGGACGATTACAAAATAATTATTACAGTATCAGGAACGGATAAAGTAGGTATTGTATCAAGTGTTTCCACCTTGCTTGCAAAATATCGGGTTAACATAGAAGATATCAAGCAGACTCTGATGCAGGGACATTTTGTAATGTTTATGCTCTGTGATATAAAAAATTCTACAGTAAATTTTAAAGAACTAAAAAACCTTTTAATTGAAGAAGGAAACAGGCTTGAGCTTGAAATCTGGGTTCAGAAAAAAGGTATTTTTGAAAAAATGCATACCGTATAATGGGCAAATCTGATATAAATAATCTTTTATACAACTTCAAAGAGAAAATCAATGTTTTATTAAAACTGACTCATAATCCGGAAGACCCTGACGCTTTAAGAGGTCTCGGGCTGGAAATGCAGAAAAAAGGAAACTTTGATAAGGCACTTGAATACTATTTTGATGCGCTGAAAAATTCTTCCCGAAAAGAAATTGAATACACCCTAATAGGAACAATTTATTACCTCAAAGAAGAACTTGACAGCGCTCTTAAGTATTTTGAACTCGCAATTGAAGAAAACGACAATTACGAACCGGCATACGAAGGCAGAAATCAAACCATGCTGGAAAATCATTTAAAAATTGCCGAACTTCAAGACCGATTAATTAAAGAGTATTCAAATTAAATTAAAAAAATGTTTTAAAAATTTAAAAGGGTAAAAAATACCTTTAAAACTTTTGAGTTTGCAATTTATGTATACTTACCCGTGTTTTAATATTATGTTGGCGGAAAGTATTTTTCCGTTCGGACAAGGAGGAAATATGGGTATAAAAATATTACTCGTTGAAGACCAAAAACTAATGCGTATCGGCATAAAATCTTTATTTTGCGACTATCCTGAACTCGAAATAATATCAGAAGCAGTTAACGGAAAAGAAGCGATAGAAAAAGCCAGACTTCTTAAGCCGGATATTATTTTAATGGATTTAGGCCTGCCTAATATGACCGGAATAGAAGCTACAAAGCAAATACTTGAACATAACAATAACATCCGCGTAATAATTCTTACCTCACACGTTACAGAGGAAGAAGTAACCTCCGCACTTCAAGCAGGGGCAAGCGCTTATGTGATAAAAGATATTAATACCGAATTTTTAATGAACATAATTAAAATGATAAAAGAAGGTGCAATGTGGATAGATCCGCACGTTGTCCCGTTTATAAGGGATAAAAACTGCGGAGTGGTTCCTTCAAGACAGCTGTCAAGAAGCGTATTCAAAGAACGGCATTCAAACCTGACCCAGAGAGAATACGAAGTTTTAAAACTGATAGTAGACGGCCAGTCGAACAGCGATATAGCAAAAACTCTTACCATAAGCGAACATACGGCAAAAGCTCACGTTTGTAATATTATCCAAAAACTCGTAGTAGACGACAGAACCCAGGCAGCAGTAAAAGCTCTAAAAGAAGGATTAGTATAGAGAGGCGTTTACCCATCGGGAATTATTCACTCAAACACGCTCCCGGCTCCGCCTCCCGCTATCGTTTCGTGAACAATTCCCGATGGAGAGTAAGCCCTCTTCTGTAAGGAGAGGGAGATAATTCCCGATTCACGACTCACGGCTCACGAGTTGTAACAATTTTATGAAAAACTATACCAAACTGATATTTTTGGTGTAAAATTAGTTTATGCCAATCGCATTTTAGTTAGGGAAAGGGACGGCCTGGGTTTGGCCGAGTGTAAAATATGACAATTCAGGAATGGTTTGATAAAAGAAAACAAGCTCAAATAGAACGCAGAGCAAAAGATATGAAAGGGATTGAAGACAATGCCGCAGGGCTCTGGATAAAATGTGTACACTGTGATTCACAGATATTAAAAAGTGAGCTGGAAGAAAATTTAATGGTTTGTCCTCACTGCGACTACCACTTTAGAATAAATGCAAGAACAAGAATCTCTCAGCTTTTTGATGAAGGCTCTTTTGAGGAATTATTTAAAAACGTTCTGCCTACAGATCCTCTAAATTTTGTAGATACTGAATCTTATGCGGAAAGGCTCAAAAAAGCACACGAAAAAACCGGACTTGACGAAGCTGTTATAACAGGCTTAGGCAAGATTGAAGGCCATAAGGTTGCTGCTGCTATAATGGATTTTGATTATATGGGCGGCTCTATGGGGAGCGTTGTGGGCGAAAAAGTTACCAGAATGATGGAAAAAGCTCTTGCACTTAAGCTTCCTATGCTTGCAGTTACCTCATCAGGCGGTGCAAGAATGCAGGAAAGTGCGCTAAGCTTAATGCAAATGGCCAAAACATCATGTGCTGTCGGAAGACTTGATGAAGCAGGAATTCTATATATAAACCTGCTTACCGAACCGACTTTCGGCGGTATTACGGCAAGTTTCGGAACTCTGGGCGATATTATTATCGCTGAACAGGGCGCAAGAATCGGGTTTGCGGGAAGAAGAGTTATTGAACAGACAATCAGACAAAAACTTCCTTCAGATTTCCAAACGGCAGAATACCTGCTCAAATACGGTCAGGTTGATATCGTTTCCAAAAGAAAGAATTTAAGAAAAACACTTGCCAATATTTTAGATATGCACGGAGTATAAAAAGATGTCTATAGTTTTAGATTTTGAAAAACCTATAGTTGAAATACAGAAAAAAATAGATGAACTAAAAAAAATGAGCGAAGATTCCGGAATGGACTTGGAGTCACAAATTAAAGACTTCGAAAAGCAAGCTCAGGATTACAAAAAGGAGTTGTACTCAAAATTGAAACCTTCACAGAAATTACAAATCGCCAGACACCAGGAAAGACCGAAATTTCTCGACTTTGTGGAGTTGATGTGCGAAGATTTTATTGAACTTCACGGTGACAGAGAAGGCACTGACGACAGAGCTATCATCGGCGGACTTGCTAAAATGGACGGCAAGCCGGTTATGATAATAGGTATCCAAAAAGGTAAAACTACCAAAGAAAATCTGGAATACAATTTCGGAATGCCTCAACCTCAAGGTTACAGAAAAGCATTAAGACTTTTCAAACACGCTGATAAGTTTAATATTCCGATTGTTACTCTTATTGATACACCGGGTGCTTATCCGGGTATTAAAGCGGAAGAAACCGGACAGGGCTCTGCTATTGCGGTTAACTTAAGAGAAATGTCAAAACTGACGGTTCCTATTGTCGCTATTATAACCGGAGAAGGCTGCAGCGGCGGTGCTCTCGGTTTAGCAGTAGCAGACAGAGTAATGATGCTTGAGCACGCTTACTATACGGTTATCTCACCGGAAGGATGTGCGTCTATTCTCTGGAGAGATGCCTCTATGTTTGCAGAAGCAGCTGAAGCATTAAAAATTACTTCAAAAGACTTGCTTGAACTTGGTATTATTGATGAAGAAATACCTGAACCTTTGGGCGGTGCTCATGCTGATTATAAAGCTACGGCTGACAGTATGAAAGCTTCTATTTTAAAAGCACTCAAGGAATTGAAAAAACTTTCTGTAAAAGATTTAAAAGAACAAAGATATGATAAATTCCGCGCAATGGGCAGATTTATTGAAGGTTAGAGAACCTATGTAGATTTTTTTCTTTTTTGCAAAGCAAATAAAAAACAATCATCTTTATGTATTTTATGATTGTACTTTTCTTTTTCTTTATTTGCGAAGCAAAGAAAAAGAAAAGTACCTAAAGAAAAAGAAAACACGCGCCGTTGCATTTTTCTACCAAAAAATGCCTAATATTACATCATTTGCTACATAAGACAGATATGATATAATCGGTTTATGAATAATTATTACGAATTGAAAATTTCTATTAACCCTGATATGGAAGATATTATTTCGGATATCTTTTTTTCAAACTTTGACTGCGAGGGAGTCGTTCTGGCAGAAGAAGCTTATAAAGATCTTGAAATGACTTCCACTACAAGAGGGACACTTAAGGTTTTTCTTACTTCTTTTCCTCAGAATCTTAACGAAATTCTGCATACGGAAAGAGAACTTTTAAAAGAACGAGGTTTTTCAGACGAAGAACTCGGCAGCTGGCAAATTGAACTTGACGAAAAAGAGAATCAAGACTGGTCTAAAAAATGGAAAGAAAAATGGGACGTAACCCATGTTACGGATAAAATTGCGGTTGTACCGAGCTGGCTCAGTTACACACCTAAAGAAGACGAAATAACAATTACTCTTGATCCGGGATGTGCATTCGGTACAGGAACACACCAGACAACCCAATTATGCATGAAAGCGCTTGAAAAATATATGCCTCAAGGTGCTTCCGTCGCAGATATCGGAACCGGTTCAGGAATTTTAGCCATTTGCGCAATAAAGCTCGGTGCTGATTCAGCTTACGGATGTGATAACGATCCGACCGTTATAGATGTTTGCAAAGAAAATGCAGAAAAAAATCATGTTGTATGTACTTTTGAACTAAATACCGCAGACAAATTAACTCAAAAATACGATTTTGTATGTGCAAATATCCTTCATAATGTTTTAGCGGAGATTATGGGAGATTTAAAAAACATTATGAAACCAAATGCCAAAATGGTTCTAAGCGGTATTCTGGATGAGAAAAAAGATATTGTTTTTGATGCAATAAAACGAGAAGGTCTGACCGTAGTCGAGACCTTACATCAAAATCAATGGATTGCAATCGTGGTTACCAACGATTAAGAATCTGGCTTTTTGCATCATAATGATGACCAAATAACATTTCTGCCAATGATTTTACCTGAGCGTCATCTCTGTTTCCGACTGCCCTATATACTTTATTATCCCGGCTGATAAAAGCTAAATCACATTTTCCGGTATTAGAATTAAGAACCTCTCTGGCAACTCCGCCTTCTCCAAAACAGGTGGTAAGTGTTCTTGTACCGTTAGGATTAATCTTCAAACTTTGTATTGCATGCGG
>CALVCR010000046.1 GCA_944326125.1 Candidatus Gastranaerophilales bacterium
CCAGGCGCTTGCAACCGTAATATTTCCGATAGCATATTCAAGCATCAATATCCAACCGACCATCCACGCCATAAATTCACCCATTGTAGCATAGGTGTAAGTATATGCGCTTCCTGCAACCGGTATCATTGAAGCAATTTCGGAATAAGAAAGAGCTGAAAAAAGGCTGGCTATTGCCGCTAATATCATTGATATTACAACAGCAGAACCCGCGCCGGCTCCGTCTGCGCTTCCTACAATTGCGCTTCCGATAATTGTAAAGATTCCGGTCCCTACAACGGCTCCGATTCCCAAAATAATCAGGTCAAAAACATTTAGTGTCTTTTTTAATTCAGAACTGCTTCCCTCATCAATTAATTCTTGAGGGGATCTGCATTTGAGTAAGTTATTTAATACTTGCTGTAATTGTTTCATCTTTTTCTGCTATTTCTTTATTTCCATTTAACGCTAGTGTTTCTGCTTTTCTGTTCTTTTGATAACCATATGTGAAATATATTAGGCAGCCCATAACAACCCATATTACAAACATTTCTGATGATAAAGCGGCTGTTTCGCCTTTAGCTACCACCATAGAAAATACCATCAGTCCTCCGCAGCAAAGTATTCCTAAAAGAGGGAACAGCGGACAGAATGGGACTTTGAATGGTCTTTCTCTGTTTGGTTCTATTTTTCTTAAAATTAATACTGCAACACAAACAATTATAAATGATGTAAATGTTCCGAAGTTGCTTAAAGATGCCGCAACATTCAAATCAAGGATAAATGTTCCTATAATACCTACTACTCCGACAGTTACTGTAAGTATAGCAGGAGTATTAAATTTAGGGTGAATTTTTTGGAAAATGTGCGGCAAGAAGTTATCTCTGCTCATTGCATACAGAACTCTGGTTGCAGCCATATGCATAACGATAAGAACGGAAGTTAAACCGGCAAGTGAACCTGCGGAAATAAGACCTGCCACCCAATTTTGTCCGACATTTTGCATAACAAAAGCCATAGGAGCTTTTAATAATCCTTCAGGAACCGGCCCATTAGTCGGCTGCATACCGGTGAGCACAAGTGCTACAAGTACATAAACAATTGTTGTTATAAGAAGTGAGCCGATAATACTAACCGGCAAATCTTTTTGAGGATTCTTGCATTCTTCTGCTGCGGTTGCAATTGCATCAAAGCCGATATATGCAAAGAAGATTATGAATGCACCCATAAATACTCCTTCGAAGCCGTTTGGAGCAAATGGCGTCCAGTTTTCAGGCTTAACGTAAAATGCGCCTGCAAGAACAAACAGTGCAATAACACCCATTTTAACAGCAACCATAATCCCTGTCATTTTTGCGGAATCTTTTGTTCCTTTAACAAGAAGAGCTGTTGCTAGAATAATCATAATTATAGCCGGAAGATTCAAGCAAATAGGAATTCCGCAGATGCTCGGGATTGCAGTGTGCCAGTCAATACCATTGTTTGTATAGTAATGAGCAGCGGATCTGAAGTCATTAATGAGCCAGGCAGGAGGGTTTACAAGCCAGGCAGGCAGTACACTGGAGAATCCTTTTAAGAATTGCATAAAGTGGTTCGTCCAGGCACAAGATACCGCAATGAAACCTACAAGATACTCAAGCATTAAAACCCAGCCGACAAGCCAGGCCATAAATTCGCCTAAAGAAGCAAACGTATAAGCGTAAGCTCCGCCTGCAACAGGAATCATTGTGGCAATTTCACTGTAACAAAGGGCTGAAAATATGCATGCGATTGCTGCAATTACCATTGATACTATCAATGCCGGTCCTGCGCCGTTTTCTCCGGCAGCTGCTGTTCCTACAATTGCAAATATTCCTGAACCGATAATCGCTCCAACCCCGAGAATAATTAAATCCATTACTCCAAGCGTTTTTTCAAGTCCGCCTTCTTTTGCATTTTTAATTGCATCATCTGGATTTTTTCTGATAAACATTTTCTTTACAACATTTGAAAATGAAGATAAAATTTGTGGATTTGCCATTTTCCGCCTTTCATAAATTACCGCTGGATTTCGAAGGAAAATCTAGACAATTTCGGCTTTTTGATTTCTACAATTTTCCTTAATATTATTTTATTTCTTTAACAGAGGGAAGCCCAACTTTTCACGTTGTTTGACATACAATTCCGCAACAGCGGATGCCATTGTTCGAACTCTGTTAATAAAATTAATACGTTCGTCTTTGCTTATAACTCCTCTTGCATCAAGAAGGTTGAATGTATGAGAACATTTTAATACGTAATCATAAGCCGGCAGCACCAGCTCTGCATTCAGGCAGTTATCAACTTCTTTCTGATAAGCATCAAAAAGAGCAAAAAGCCTTTCTGCATCAGAGTATTCAAAGTTATATTTAGATTGTTCTATTTCATTCTGGAGGTAAATGTCACCATACTTGAGTTCATTATTCCACATAATATCAAATACGGATTCTTTATTTTGGATATACATTGCTATTCTTTCAAGCCCGTAAGTAATTTCGAGCGCAACCGGTTTAACTTCAATTCCGCCGACTTGTTGAAAATATGTAAACTGTGTAATTTCCATGCCGTCAAGCCAAACTTCCCAGCCTACGCCGGCAGCTCCGAGAGTAGGTGATTCCCAGTTGTCCTCAACAAATCTTACATCGTGCTTGGATAAGTCAATTCCCATAGCTTCAAGACTCTTTAAATAGAGTTCCTGGGCATTGTCCGGAGACGGTTTTAAAATAACCTGATACTGGAAATAGTGTCCGAGTCTGTTAGGGTTTTCCCCATATCTTGCATCAGTCGGCCGTCTGCAAGGTTCAACCATTGCAGTTGAAAAAGGTTCCGGGCCTAATGCTCTTAAAAAAGTTGCCGGATTCATTGTGGATGCACCTTTTTCTATATCATAAGGCTGTTGAATAATACAGCCGTAATCGGACCAGAATCTTGATAAGTTTAGTATTAAGTCTTGAAAATTTAGTGACATCCGTTTTCCTAATATTGTAAAATTTACACTTATTAAATTATAATCATAAAATTCTTAATTAGCAAATTTGAACAGAGATTTTGTTAACTTTTGTAAAAATAAAAGAGGTTTGTTCTTAATTAACCCATCTGAAGCTGGTGACATAATCATCGCCGTTAATATTACCTTGAATAATAGCTATAAATTTGCGGTATTGTTTGTCTGAGATTTCAATTCCAGGAATTTTGTTTATTTTTTCAATTAATTTATTATCTTCAGATATATTTATTCCCGGAATGACGTTAAATAGTGTGTTGATAGACATATTTCCTATAGGTCCGAACAGGGTAGAAATTTTTCTGGATAAGAATCCCAGAACTTCCATATCCGCAATGTAGGTGGAAAAGTCAAATTTCCCTCCAATATAGATACTTAAATCTTCACCCCTGGTAAGAATTTCTAAATTGTCTGTTTTACCGTCTTTAATATCCATTTTACCTTTAATACTTGAGAAATTCCCTGTTTTTAGCGGTGTTATTATATCTATAACACTATTTATAGACAATCCTGTTATGCCTCCTTTAACAAGATTTCCGGCTTTTAAAAGGTATTCAAGAGATCCCAGTTTAGGCATTTTTCCGTCTTTTACATTGAATTCCATTTGACCGTTGAGAGTCTGCATACAATTGTGGAAATTTGTTCCGCTGCAAGACATACTGACAGAACCTGTTAAATCTCCGTAAATTTGGTTTCCAAGATCAAATAATGCTATTGAAAGCTCATTTGCATTAATACTGTTTGCATTAAGATCCAGCCTCATATTATCGTTATTAAAATTGAATTTGTACTTACCGTTTAGAGTTCCTTTGGCAATATTAAATTTGAACCGGTCAATATCTAAATCTCCTTTAGAGTTTAATTTTGCATTTGCTTCAAAATCAGTTGCGTTAATGTTTCTAAGCTGAATTTGATCTGCTTTTAAAATAAGATTTTCAAATATTATTGAATTCATATCAAAACCTTCCAGAGATTCAAAGGTAGGTACTGTATCTACCTGGGAGGCTTTGAGTTTCTCTACGGCATAGTTCAGGTTTAAATCGCTTGTATAAAGTTCCATTTTTTCAAGCTGATAAGGCGGTGTAAGTTTATTTTTTGCTATACCTTGGAGTCTGATGTCATTTCCCAAAATGTCACCTTTAGAACTTACTTCAATAGTTTTTTCTTTGAAAACAAGTTCAATATTTTTCATTGTTGTATCCAAAAACGGAATATTAGTTTCAAAGATGTGAAAATCACCCAGAATTCTAGGGTTTGATAACTTGCCGTTAAATTTTAAGTCAGAAGTAAACTGCCCTTGTTTGATATTAGGTTTTCTGAAAATAATATTGAAAATTCTCGCATCCGTCGGGTGCTGTGTTTTTATATAAAGGTCGTTAAAGCCGAGATCATCTTTATAGATATCAACTCCGCCTCTGGCTTTCAGCATATTTAAACGAGTTTGTTTTCCCCCCTGTGAGTCGATAAGTTTATCATAAGAAAAATCCTTAATTTTTAGTGAATTTCCGTTTATAACGCGTGTATCTAAATCAAGCACAATAGCATTTTCTATATCTCCGACCGTTGCGCCCAGATGATAGAAGCTTGAATCCTTGCTCATTTTGATATTAGACTTAACTTCAAAATTATCCAGAACTCCTTTGAACCTTGCCCAGTATACAATATCACCCTTTATCTTTATCGGGTATATTTGTTTTTTATTAATATATTTATCAATAAAATCTTGCTGCGGTTTTGAACTTAAGTAGATATTAAAAATTTGCTTATTAAATATATCCTTGATTTCGCCGTCTGCAAGAATCGGCATATTATCCGCAAGAATATTTATCTTATTAAGTTTAAGTACGTTATTTTTAACTCCGAGACTACCGTTAAGTACATTTATCGGAAGATCCAGCGGTACATATATAAGCGAAATACCACCCAGATCTGTGCTTGTAAGCAGTTTGTTGTTTATAATTTTAAGACTGCAGTTTATAGACCCTTTTTGAAATTTTATATCTTTGGTATGTTGTCTGACCTGTTTTGGTAAAAATTCGCTTGTAAATATATCGTTAAATTGGCTTAAATCTTTAGCTTTCAGTCTGATCTCTCCGTTTGAATTTGTTTTTTGGGTAAATGCATCCGTTATTGCGAGATTTGTTTCAAAAGTATTTTCGGTACTGTTTATATATCCTTTCAGGTTTTTGATATCAAGTTTTCCGTTGGAGAGAGTGATTTCTCCTGATTGCGGTTTGAGTTTGCTTTTCGGATTTGGGGAAAGAATTTTTGAATAGAGATCAATTTTATCATATTCAATATTATCAACTTTTCCTTTATATTTTGCTTTAACAGAGATAAAAGGAAGAATTTCTTTTTCACGCATTTCTTTATTTTTAATTAAAATATTAGGGTTGAAGCTTGGAATATCCAAAGTCAGGTCTGCAAGATTGTTTTTAATTCTTGCATCAATGTTCATTACAGATTTGCCCATAAAAGCTTTAAGCAAGGCTTTGATATTTATTCCGTCAAAAACTACATTTCCGTTTGTTTTTTGAACGGTCATACCATCCATTGTAAAGCTGTTGTCTTTTAGGACTAATTCCCCTTTGGCAAAGGTATTTTTATTAAATTTAAGTTCGGATATATCTTTAATTTCACCATATACTTTCATTGTAAGATCTGATAATCCTGATACTTTGTCCAACTTTGGCATAATTTGCTTGATTTCAGGTATCATCGTTGAAGTTTGGACTGCATTATAGAGGTAAGCCGTATTCTGCCCGTTTGATTTAACATCAAAATCAAACTTTCCTCCAAGGGTGCAAGTCCCTTTTATATCAAATTTTTTGCCGTCAACTTTTCCGTTTTTTGAAACAAATAACGCATTTTCGTCATTAAATGTAAGAACAGAATCAGCTCCGGTTAGTTTTAAATCAGGGATTTCAATAAATTTTACGGATGCATTTTGGGTTCTGAAAACTCCCCACACATGTGGATCTTTACGATTTCCTTTAATTATAATATCAATATTTCCTTTTCCGGTTATATCCATTATCGGAACCGGACCTATAATGAAATTCAATATTTCGTGGAGCGGATTAACAACAGTTTCTGCTACGTGAAGATCAACAGACGGGGTACTTTTAACTGTCATATCAGCATATTTAATATTATAAAGTTCAACATTCCCTTTTACCCAGACTTTTTCAGGACCTCCCGCCGGAACAGATACGTCAAAATCCACATCCCTTCCGTTGAAGCGGAGTTTTAGGGTTGCTCCTTTGGTTGTATTTGGTATCGGTTTCATAAGGATACCGTTATCTATGTAGATATCACCATTGACGTCAGGCTCCGGAAGCCGCCCCTTAACTGTAAAATTCCCGATAGCGTCTCCGTAAAACATGTATTTTTTTAATTTTGCCGAATTAAGCTCTTCTATATTAAATGCCGGAAGAAGTTTAACGATATCTTCAACCCGGCTTTTGTTAAGCAGGATGGTTAAATTCAGGGTAGGCTTTGTCTTTCCAAGGTAATTCCTTATTGTTCCATTTAGAGACGCATGTATATTTTTTGAATTTATATCTACGTTTTCAAAGTAAATGCGTTCTCTTTTGATATTAAATTTTGATTTAATGCTCATAGTATCCGGCAAAATTATTGATTTGGAAGAGTTTTTCATAATAGCAGAACAATTATCCAGCCTTGTTATAAGTTCGCCTTTATTTGCTTCCATGTTAATGGTGCCGTTTAAAGAGATTAAGTCTTTGGGCAAGTAATGTCTAAAATATATTCTTAGAGGCTCCAGACTCAGGTTTGAGACATTAACTTCAAATACTGTTTTCTTTATATCATTATTTTTTGGAAGATAAAGATTAATATTGGTATTTGAAATTTTATTCTGAATCTCTAATTTACTGTGTATTTCAATTTTTAGATACCTGTTTTGTTTTTGATAAGTAAAATCGTTACCGCTATAATCAATTGGTTTTTTAATATCTTTTTGGAATATAAGAATCTTAAATTTGCTTATTTTAGCTGAATCCAGCTTGATTCTGGATGTTTCCAGATTACTGAAAAAATCTTTATCTAATTCTACATTTTCTTTTATGGAAGATGTTATGTTTAGTTCGCTTGCTTCTGTGTGATTGATATGGAGTTTTCCTGCAAGAAGAGGCAGAAGTCTGACTTTTATTTTGAAATCTTTGATTTGGAACTTATCGATGCTGTTCTTTTGTTTTATTGTTATATCTTTTGCTTCAAAGGCTCCTGTCGGAAGCAGGGAAAATCTGAAGGACGGGGTTTCTATGTTTACGGTGTAATTTGAGTCTGCGGTTACGGTTTTGCAAAGCTCTTTTACCGCTCCTGTTAACACCAGCGGCAAAACCCCAAGATATAATATATAGAATGTTATTATTATAATTACGTATTTATTTATTCTTTTAAGCATTTTAATTAATTATATTATATATAAGAAAATAATACAGTAAGTTACATGATGTAAATTTTTGGTACTTTCCGATATGTATGTTATAATTTCAAGTGTGAGAGATTTTTTTAAATTATTATTAGTTGGGATATTTCTTTTCTTTTCTCCTCTTGTATTTGCAGAGGAGTATAAGGTCATTGTTATTCCGGATAATATTGTAACGGAAAATGATTCGCTGGATTCATATATTTATGATGCTGCGGCAGAGTTTTTTGCAGATGAAGTCATTAATATTTTAAATAAAACCGATTATATTACGGCCCCGAGAGTTAGTGATGTTCGGCGTGCATTAAAGGCTGATTCAAATTATACGCTTGCCGCAAAAGCTTTAACGGCAAGATTCAGGGCTTCATATAATGTTGATTATACTTTGCTCAGAAAAATTACCAGAAAATTTAATGCAAGATACGCGCTGTTAATGACTTCATATATTGATTCTGAAAATTATATTTTAAGAAGAACTCTTTGGGATTTCTTGAATATTGCAGGGGCAACGGTTATAGATCCTGCTTATAAAGTTTCAACATATGCTGTTCTTGTGGATGTAAATACTAACAATACACTCTGGTCAGATACTTTTTATAAAACAATAAGTGTTTGTGAAAACAGAATTATCACAAGAGGTCCGTCCCCTCAAACGGAACAGCTTCAGAAAATTAAAGACTATTCGAGACTTCTTTGCCCTGAAATAGCTCAGAATGTTCAGACTAATGTTCTTCCGGCAGACGTGTTTGCCAAAGAGTCTAACCAGATTTATTATGACATAGGAAATATTGATAATGTATTTACCAAAAAATACAGACGTCTGGGTAAAGAAACCGATAAAGTTTATAATGTAGTTAAAACAGATATTAATGAAAAAACAGAAGCTGCAAAATTAAGACGGGAAGAACGCCGGCTTCAAAAAGCTGCGGAAAAAGAAAAAAAACAGATTGAAATGCAATCAAAATTGGAAGTGGAAGCAAAACCGGTATACCCTTCTTCAGAAGTAAATGTTCAGCCGTCAGTTCAGCCATCCTCTAATGAAGATGTGAGCGGTATTAATAAAATTAAATCATTCTTTAAGCCGGTTTCTGATGAGAATAATGTTAAAAATACTGTATTATTTAAAAAGACTCCGCAAATTGAGGTTCCGCAGGATGACTTCGTTATAGATATTGACCTTAAAAAAGGCAGAAGAAATAATCTTTACGGCGATTCTGCAACATCACGGCCGGAACTCAGAGATTACTCAAATTAATTCTTTACTTTACCCTTACTTTGGATTATTCTTGTCTAACAAGGAGAGTCTTATGGAAGATTGTATTTTTTGTAAAATTATTAACGGAGACTTCGGAACCGAGTTTGTTTATGAAAACGACGATGCGGTAGTTTTTAAGGATATTAACCCTAAAGCGGATACGCATCTTCTTGTTGTTCCGAGAATTCACGTAGAATCATTAAATGAATTAAATGACGAAGCTTTGCTCGGCAGGCTTATGATGACTGTGAAAGAAGCTGCAAATAAAGCAGGCTTAAAATCATACAGAACAGTTATTAATACAGGAAAAGAAGCCGGTCAGGAAGTTTTTCATATGCACATACACATTTTATCAGGAGATATAAGACTATGACAATGACTCAGGAAAAATTCTATAAGGAAATTACACCTTCAGGCTTTGGTATTGCTATTAAGCAAAAAGATATTTTATTTTCAGATAAATCTGAATTTCAAAAAGTAGAAATTTTTGATACAGACAGTACTCTGGGCAGAGTGCTTACAATTGATGATTTGATGATGACTACAGAAGGAGATGAATATCACTATCATGAAATGATAGCGCATATTCCTATGATGCATCATAAAAATCCTAAAACTGTTCTTGTAATAGGCGGCGGAGACGGCGGAACCGTAAGAGAAGTTCTTAAACACGATACTGTTGAAAAAGTTGTATTGTGTGAGATTGATGGAATGGTTATTGATGCCTGCAAAAAATATCTGCCTACGATTTCTTGCGAGCTGGATAATCCTAAGTGCGAGATTTTGGTTCAGGATGCTATTGAATATATTAAAGATAAAGAAAATATGTTTGATATAGTTCTTATTGATTCAACAGATCCGTTAGGCCCAGGCGAAGGTCTTTTCACAGAAGAGTTCTATACCAATGTTAAACGTTCGCTAAAACCCGGCGGAATTATGTCTGCTCAATCAGAATCACCGTTTGTTAACAAAGAAGAAATAAGAAAAATGTATGCATTACTGAAAAAAGTATTTCCGATTTGTGCAACTTATACTTCTAATATCCCGACATATCCCGGCGGATACTGGGCCTGGGCATTTTGCTCCGAAACGGTAGAACCTCTTTCTTACTGGGATGAAAGACGAGGAAATGCAATTACAAAGACTTGTAAAATATATAACAAAGAATACCACAATGCCAGATTTGCACTTCCAAATTATTTAAAAGAATTATTGGTTTAAAATAAAAAAGAGGCGGGCTGACTTTAGTCAGCCCGCCTCTTTTTGTTTCTATCTCATTTTTAAAATTTCACCGGCTTCTTCTTTTGTTAGAACTTTCGCGCCGCCAAGTACTTCTGTATTTAATACTATTTGTGCATAAGATTCTGCAAGTTCAAGTTTTAAATAAGTATCTTCTATAGTTTTAGCGCCTACAATAAAACCATGATTTTCCATAAGTACGGCATCATATTCGTCAAAAAATTTGGATGTATTTTCAACCAGTTTCATTGTAGATGGCAGAGCATATTCTGCAAGCGGAATTCCTCCAAAATAAAAAACATTTTCCGCAAGAACAGGTGCCGTCAAATCTTTGCCGGATGCTGCAAAGCTGCTGAGATAAGGTGCATGAACATGGATAATATAATTAATATCCGGTCTCTTTTTGTAAATTTCTATATGCAGGAACTTTTCACTGGATGGTTTTTTCCCTTTTTCCAGAGAATTTCCGTTAAAATCAGTATAAACTATTTGATTTCTTTTTAAGTATCCGTTAGAAGAGCCGGAAGTTGTGATAAGCATCCCTTCCTTAAATCTTGCAGATATGTTTCCTGAATATCCTGGAGTAAAATTTTTTTCTCCGCATAATTTACCGTATTTGATAATTTTATTTTCAAATATGATTCTAGAGAACATCTTCCATAACCTTTACATTTTCTACAACAGCTTTTTGAAGAACTTTTTTCTGAGGAGCAGCTTCAAATGCGGTTTCTTCTTCTAAATCAGAGTCATCATTCTTTTTAGCTTTTTTATCCTGTTTTATTTCAAAAGTATCGTATTCAAGCTTTGTGCCTTTGGCATCCATCATCATTTGAACTGTAAAATACGTATTTTCACGTACAAAATCGTAACCGATATTGAATTTAACATCATCGGGACCAATTGACAGATAGAAAGAATTTTCCTGGAATCTTTCTC